>JAKOWQ010000426.1 GCA_029781465.1 Pseudomonadota bacterium | reverse complement strand
GGAGGCCGTGTTGTCCACGCCGGCCTCGGTGGTCGAGATCCTGATTGGCAAGCTGCTGCCGTATTTCGTTCTGGGAATGCTGTCGACGATCGCCGCAGCAGCCTTGGCTGTGTGGGTGTTTGGCGTGCCGATGCGCGGTTCGCTGCTGGCATTGCTGGTGCTGTCGGCGGTGTTCATGCTGCCAGCGCTCGGCCAGGGGCTGTTGATCTCGGCGCTGGCGCGCAACCAGTTCCTGGCGGCGCAGATCGCATTGTTTTCCGGATTCCTGCCAGCTTTCATGCTGTCCGGCTTCCTGTTCGAGATCGACGCGATGCCGGCGCCGATCCGCGCGCTCACCCGGTTGATTCCCGCGCGCTATTTCGTCTCGTCGCTCAAGACCGTGTTCCTTGCCGGCGACCTGTGGGGCGTGTTCCTGCCGAACCTGCTGGCCATGGGGGCGATCGGCGTGGCGTTCCTCCTGCTGGCCAAGCGGGCCACCCGCAAGAACCTGGAAGCATGAGCGGGAGGTCGGGATGTTCCAGCGATTGTCATTGACGCGAATGCGCGCCCAGTTCATCAAGGAGGTCCTGAGCCTGCTGCGCGACCCGCGCAGCCGCCTCGTGGTGTTCGTGCCCCCGATCCTGCAGCTGTTGGTGTTCGCCTTCGCCGCCACGCTTGAAGTGCGCAATGTCGATGTCGCCGTGCTGGACCGGGATGCCGGACGCTGGTCGCACGAACTCGAGCAGCGGCTGGACAGCGCGGAATTCATCCGGCGCGTGATGCGGGTCGACAATCGGGCCGGATTGCGGCGCCTGATCGACAACGGCAAGGTCATCGCGGCGCTCGAGGTTCCCGCGGATTTCTCGCGCAGGATCACCGCCGGGGAACCCGTCAAGCTGCAGGTGCTGGTCGATGGACGCCGCAGCAACTCCGGCCAGATCACCGTCGGCTATCTGTCCGCCATCGTGGCCGGCATGGACGCCGATCGCGATAACGCCGTCACGCTCGATGCGCCCGGGGCGGTGCGCCACTGGTTCAATCCGAACCTGGTCTACCGCTGGTTCATCGTCCCGGGGCTGACCGGCATCCTTGCGCTGTTCAGCGCGCTCCTGATCACGTCCCTGTCGATCGCCCGCGAACGTGAGTTGGGCACGTTCGACCAACTGCTGGTCTCGCCGGCCTCGACCGTTGAAATCATCATCTCCAAGTCGCTGCCGGCCCTGGCCGTCGGGACCGCACTTGGCCTGTCCATGGTGGCGGCCGCAGTATTCCTGTTCGACATTCCCTTCACCGGCTCATTCGCCCTGCTGCTGGTCAGCCTGGTGCTGTTCATCCTGTCCGCCGTCGGCATTGGCCTGATGCTCTCGGCCATCAGCGCAACCCAGCAGCAGGCGATCTTGGGCGCTTTCGCCATCGGCGTTCCGGCCGTGCTGCTGTCCGGGTTCGCCACGCCGGTGGAAAACATGCCCGTCGTGCTGCAGTGGCTGGCCCAGGCCATCCCCCTGACCCACTTCCTGATCATCCTCGAAGGAAGTTTCCTCAAGGCCACGCCGCCTGGCGCCCTGTTCTCCAGCCTCTGGCCGCTGGCCCTGATCGCGGCCATTTCCCTTGCCTTGTCCACCGTGTTCGTACGAGGGCGCCTGCAATGAAATCGATCCACCATGCCCGTTTCGCGCCCCGTTCGCGGTGGCTGCTCCTCCGCGCGGCGCTGGCCTTGGCGTGCGCCACCTCGATTTCGGCCTGCACGACGGTCGGGCCGGACTATCGGTCCGCACCACCCGTCGATGTCGGCGGCGGCTGGTCGCAGCCCGGGGCGGACGATACGTCCCCAGAAGCGCTGTCTCGCTGGTGGCAAACATTGGGTGATCCGGTGCTGGAACACCTGGTCTCGAAGGCGCTCTCCCGGAATCTGGACCTG
>JAKOWQ010000354.1 GCA_029781465.1 Pseudomonadota bacterium | reverse complement strand
CCCCCACCCGCCGCGAGCCGCTTGCCCGCGAACATTGCCGTGGTGACGGGAATTTCGAGCAGATCGGACCACGGCAAGGGCCGGAATGCAAAGCGCGGGGCCTCGCGCCAGCCATAGTGATCGTGAACGATCGGGGCGACCGAAGAGGAATAGGCATAGCCCTGCTCGGCCAGCTCCATATAGGCCCACGGAGTGCGCTGATCGATCGAGAAGCTGGGCGCACGGTAACCGCGCACCTGCATGCCCGACGCATCCTCCAGTGCGGCCCTGCTCTTCTTCAGATCTTCGGCAAAAGAAGCGCGGTCCATCCGGAACACCCGGGCATGATCCCAGCCGTGGCTCGCGAGCTCGTGCCCCTCGGCCACGATCCGGCGCATCAGCGCGCCGTGGCGCTGCGCCACCCAGCCCAGCGTGAAAAAGGTGGCCTTGACCTCGGCCTGGGCAAACATGTCGAGGATCAGCGCGCAATTGCGCTCAACCCGGTCGGACAGGCCGTCCCAGCTGTCGCGGTCGATCACGCCCTCGAAGGCGCCGACCTGGAACCAGTCCTCGACGTCGACCGAAAGGCCGTTGACCACAGGAGACGACATGGCGACCTCGCTCCCAGACCGATCAGGCGGCAGCGCGTTCGGCGTCGTCGGCCTCGATCCACTCGATCAGCATGGTCAGGGTCTGGCGAATGGTCCGCTCCTGCTCGAGCATCTTGTTCTCCAGCGCGGCGAACTTTGCTTCGATCGTGGCGATGGCTGCGTTCTGCGCCAGCGGATCGGCCGCCGGGGCCGCGTCGCGCTCATTGGCCAGTTCTATCACCGCCTGCTGCAGTTCGGCGATCTGGGTGTCGCGCTCGGCCAGCAGGGCCTGAAGCTGCGCCATCGCGACCGCGTCGACCGGGACCGGCGCCGCAGCGGCTTCCACCGCAGTCGGCACTGGGGCGGCGACAGCCTCAACCTTGCGTTCGGGGCGCTTGAGCTGAAGCGTGCCGTCAAGCTCGAGCTCCTCGAGCACCTGGCTGAGCATCGCGCCGTCGATCCGGCTGCGCTGCTCGACCGCGCCAAGCAGCATCAGGCGGTTGCAGATCTGGTTGATCCGGCGCGGCACGCCGCCCGAAGCCTCGAACAGCTCGGTGAACACGCGCTGGTCGAACTTGGGATTGCCGCTCCAGCCGACGCAGGTCAGGCGGTGCTCGATATAGGGCTGGACTTCGCCCAGCTCCATCGCCTCAAGGTGATGCGCCGCGATCACCCGCTGGCGCAGCTGTTCAAGCTGGGGGTGATCCTGGATCGTGTCGCGAAATTCCGGCTGACCCAGCAAAAGAGTCTGCAACAGCGGATGCGCGCCAAGCTGGAAGTTGGAGAGCATGCGCAGCTCTTCGAGCGCGTCGATGCCCAGGTTCTGGCTCTCGTCGACCACCAGCAGACAGCGACGGCCCGACCGCGCTTCATCGTGGAGGAAGGCCTCGATCGCACCCAGCGCGCTGGCCTTGTCGTGCCCATCGACGATCAGACCAAAGGCCTGGGCAACGACATGGACCAGTTCCTCGCCGTCAAGCTTGGAGGTGACGATCTGGGCAGCAGTCAGGCGCGCCGGATCGATCGTCGCCATCAGGTGCGCGACCAGGGTCGACTTGCCCGCGCCGACCTCGCCGGTAATCACCACGAAACCCTCGCCCTGGGCCAGGCCATAGGACAGGTAGGACAGCGCCTTGCGGTGCGTCAGGCTCTCGAAATAGAAGGTCGGATCCGGCGTGAGCTGGAACGGCCGTCCGGTGAGCCCGTAGAAATCGTTGAACATCGTCTCTTACTCCAAATCCCAGGCTCAGAACGAATAGCGCAGGCCCAGCATGGCCTGGGCGGTCCAGATATCGTCAAGCAGCTCGCGGTTGACACTCTCAGTGCCGATCGCGGCGGTCGCGGTCAGGTGGTTGCCGATCGAACGGTAGTAGGCGGCGGTTGCGCCAACCGCGACAACATCGCCAGACAAGGCATCTCCGCTTTGGTACCAATTGGCCCAGACATTGGTGCCGAAGCTCGAATTGGCGTCGATCCGGCCGTTGAGGTAACCCGCGAGCCAGTAGTTCTCGTCGATCACCCCGTTGGCCGACGCCAGCACCGTGCCCGGCGCGGCAACGAACTTGCGGCGATCGTACCCGGCGCCAACGCCATACTGCACCCGGCTTCCCGCATAGCCCGCCGTGGCCATGATCCCGCGCGAACGGAACACCGACGAACGCACCGAACCCAGCGCGTTGTTGAGGCACGCGCCCTGCCCGGAGGAGAGGCTGCCCTGCGCGGCGACGCAGCCGCCGATATCGCCGGTCAGCGGATTGCGCAGCGCATCGAACTGGGTCGGCAGGTTCGACAGCGCGTTGGTGACCATACCGCCAAAACCGGTGATATTGTCATAGACCGAGACGTTGATGCTGGTCTTGCTGCTCGGCGCGTAGGCAAAGGAGCCGTAATAGCTGGTCGAATCGTAACGCCGCCCGACATGAGCCTCGAACGCGGTACGCCGGCTGGGCCGCCACAGCACACCGGCATCCCAGATCAGCCCGTCGCTTTCGAAAGCAATCTGGCGCGGGGCGCTCTTGTCGGTCAGATAGCGTCCATCGGGACCGATCACCGGATCGCCGGTAAGGGTATCGCGCACCGCATCGCGGCTCGAAATCTCGACATGTTCGTAACCGATCCCGCCGAGCAGCGCGACATCGCTGCTGACCGGAATGGTGATGTCGGCCCGGGCGTGCTTGTCATCGACCCGCTGGTCGAGATTGGAGACGTCTTCGCGCACCCAACCGGCGCCTACTCCCAGCCCGACCGGAAGCACGGTGCCGGGACGGGTCCCGGCATGAACCTGGGCATTGTGGACCACCGATTCGTCGAACACATCGACCAGCGGCTGGCCCGGCGCGAGCATCAGCGAGGACGGAGATTCAACCCGGGTGTAGCCAAGCCGGTAATGGGCATCGATCGCCACGTCTCCGGCATGGGTGGTCAGCGACGGCCCTGCATAGACCGAATAGATCTGGGTGATCGAATTGCTCAGATCGTTGCCGCTTACCGTCGATCCGTTGTTCTCGACGCTCATCCGCGAAGCGAGCGCGCCAACCTCGAAGCTCAGCGTGCGCGGCACGATCCCGAACGAGGCCCGCGCCACGCCCGAGATGACATCGGCATCGTTGGTCTTCTTGCCCCAGCCAAAGCGGCGCTCATAGCGCAGCGAGGCCGAAGCCTGGGTGTTGCGCCCGTTGAGCGAGGCATCGAGCCCGGCGGCCAGCACCGAGTAGGTCAGCACGTCGCTGCCCGGCGAAAGCTCCGCCTGGGCGACCTGCTGGGCCTCGATATAGGGTGTGATCCGCACACGCGAGAGGCGAGCCCCGTGCGTGCCCATGCTGTCACCGCCTTCATCGCCGACGTCGCTGCCTTCATCGCCGCCGTCTTCCCCATAGGAAAGAAACTGCGCGTGGGCGGCTGCCGGCGTCAGAGCGCCAAACGCGAATGCAACCGCGAAAATCTGTCTGGAGAGGTGCGCCTTCATGGTCATCCTCCGTATCCATAGTAGGAGCCAAAGCGGCGACCGCTTGGGCTGAAATGGACCGCGTTGAGCAAAAGCTGGATGTTCGGGCAGCCCGAGAGCAGTGAAACCGCGTCCTCGAGCGCGCCCTGACCGGTCCTGTCGGCGCGGGCGACCAGCACCGCCTGTCCGGCATATTTGGCGAGTTCCGCCGCGGGCGAAGCCGCCAGCGCGGGCGGGCTGTCGAAGATCACGAAGCGATTGGGCGCACCCTGGGTCAGCCGATCAAGCACCGCGCGGGTGCGCGAACTTGACAGGTATTCGCTGTCGGAATTGGTCGCATTGCCGGCGGGGAGCACCCAAAGGCCCGAAATATCGGTGCCGATCACGCAATCGGCAACGTCGATCCCGGGATCGGACAGCGCATCCATCAGCCCCGGTCCGCCAGGCAGACCCAGCATCGAAAGCACCGATGGCTTGGCGAAGTCCGCATCGACCAGCAACACTTCGCTTTCCTTCTCGGCAGCGATTGCCAGCGCAAGGTTGACCGAAGTGAAGCTCTTGCCTTCGCCCGGATGCGGCGAGCAGATCAGCACCCGCTGCGCTTCCATGCCCATGCCCTGCTGGGCAAGCTGTGCGGCATTGAGCAGCAGCTGGCGCTTGACGATCCGGAACTCCTCGAGCAGCGCGGAAACGCTGCCTTCTGGCACGATCAGGCCCTGCGTGCGCAGATGTTCGCGGTTGATCGGGTGGCGCTCTCCCGTGAAGCAGACCTTCTCGGGCCGCGCCACGGCCGGAACCTGGGCGGGCTCTTCGGCCACGACCACCTCGGGCACGACAATCTCCGGCACCGCTTCGGCGGGTTCTGCCTGCGCGGGCTTGATCGTGGTTTCCGCGACCGGCGTGACCACTGCATCCTCGACCGGCTCTTCGCTGGCCCGGCGGTAGCGCTTGCGCTGTTTGGCCGGAGGGATCAGCTCTTCGGGGATCGGCGCGGGCGAGAACTGCACCAGATCGTAATTGCGCACCACGCGCTCGATCAGGCTGGCCGCCTTTTCCTCGGCGGCTTCCTGGTCCGGCAGGGGAATTTTGCTCTGTTCGGTCACTTCGCTTCCCCTCAGGCCACAAGTCCGCGCTGGATGAATTCGACCACCAGCAGGAGGACGAACAGACCGCCCAGCGCACCCGAGGCGGCATAGAACTGTTTCATTCGCCGCTTGCGCAGCACGCGCCCGGCATCGGTAACGGTCATGGTCACCGCTCCCAGCACCGGCAGTCCGAGCGTGCGCTCAAGCTTGGCGGTGGTGGTAAAGGTCGAACGCAGCTGGCCCAGAACGAAAGCTGCCGCCGCGCCAGCGCCAAGCCCGATCACCAGCACCGCAAAGAGCAGAAGGGGGCGGTTCGGCGCGACCGGACTGCGCGGAGTGGTCGGCGGATCGATCACGTCGAACTTGACCGCGTTGTGCTCGGTTTCAACCTGCCCGCGCAGACGCAGGTCCTCGCGATCCTTGAGCAGCTTGTCGTACTGTCCCTTGAGCACGTCGTAATCGCGGTTGATCCGCTGGTATTCGGCGGCCAGTTCGGGATTCTGGATCTGCTGGGCGGTGATCGAACTGATATCCGATTGCACCGAAGAACGGCGGCTCATCAGCGCCTGGACATTGGCCTGGCGCTCCGCCTTGATCGATTGCAGCGAGGTATAGGCCGGGTTGGGCGTGCCGCCGCCCCCGCTGGCGCCTTCTGCCTGGGCCGCGGCGCGCAAGGCGGCAACCTGGTTCTTGGCCGCGATCACATCGGGGTGGTTTTCAGTCAGGCCGCGCGCGCGCATCGACGCGAGGTCGGACTGCGCCTGGTTATAGGCGGCGCGGGCACCCCCCGCCGGACCGACGCCCGGAATGGTCTGGGGCGTTCCCGCCAGCTGGCCGTTGATCGCCGCCAGCGCACTCTGCGCCGCGGCCAGATCGGCATCGATTCCGCGCAGCTCCTGGCGCATGGTCTCGAGCCGCTGCAGGGTAGTTACCCCGCCCTGGGCAAGGTTGGGATTGGCGGCTTCGAACGCGAGCCGCTTCTGCTCGGCCGCCTCGAGGTCTTTCTGACGCGATTCGAGCTGCTGATCCATGAAGCTGAGCGATTGCGACATCTCGCCGTGGTTCCCGGCGAGATTCTCTTCGCGGAAAATGTCGATCAGCTTGACCACCACATCCTGCGCGATCTTGGCGTTGAGCGGATCGGACTTGCCGCCATCGCCATA
>JAKOWQ010000352.1 GCA_029781465.1 Pseudomonadota bacterium | reverse complement strand
GGAAACGTCCTCGGCTTCTGGATGGCGCGCTGGCGCCGCCGGCCGGTCGTGATCGTGCAGCATATCGGGCTGGTGCCCTTTCCGCAGTGGCCGTTGCGCAGGCTGATGGCCGCGGCGAACCGGCTGATCGCCCTGCCGATGCTGCGGCGCGCCGACCAGGCCGTGTTCATCAGCGATACGACCCTCGCCCATTTTGCGCCGCGCCTGCGCCGGCGCCGACCACCGGCAGTGATCTTCAACGGCGTCGACACCGGTACCTTCCGCCCGGCTGCCGAGACCGATCAGCCGGGTCTGCGTCTGGCCTTGGGCCTGCCGGCGACTGGGCCGGTGCTGCTGTTCGTTGGTCGGTTTGTCGCCAAGAAGGGGCTGCCGGTGCTGCGCCGCCTGGCCTCGGCGCTGCCCCAGGCCCAGTGGGTCTTCGCCGGATGGGGTCCACTCGATCCGTCCGGCTGGGAGCTGCCCAACGTCCGGGTCGAGCGCGATCGAAAGGGTGCGACCCTGGTGCCGCTCTATCAGGCGGCGGACCTGCTGGTGCTCCCGAGCGTGGGCGAAGGTTTCCCGCTGGTTGTCCAAGAGGCAATGGCCTGTGGCACGCCGGCGCTGTGCGGTTGCGACAGCGCCTTCGCCGATCCAGAGGCCGCGCCACTGATCGAGGCCGAGGCGGTCGATCCGGCCGACGACGCGGGCACCGCGGAGCGCTGGGCTCGGCGGATTGCCGAGCTGCTTGCCGGGCCGGCGGCGCTCGCCACCCGCCGGCCGACGATCGCGGCCTTCGCCCAACAGCGCTGGTCCTGGGACCAAACCGGCCGCCGCTATGCTGAAGTGCTCGCTGTCGCGATGCTGGGTTCCGGCAGGCAAAGCTCTGGCCACACGTGACCTGTCGATAGTGATTGCGCGATCAGCGCTGGGCCGTAGCGCTGCAGGAAACGGGCAGCTCAGCGGGTAGCGCATCGATCGCATGAATAGTCCTCAGCGGAACACCGATGGCGGTCAGCTGGTCTGGGCCGACAACGACGGTTCGCAGGCGCATGCACAACTCGGCCAACTGTATCCGGTTCAGCGTGCTCAACAGCATCACTCTTGGACGCCGCTCCAGATAAGGGTCGTTGCGGACCAAGTCTTGTGCGAACAGATTCCGCGAGGAATCGACCAGGACCAGATCGGCTGGTTGGGCGAGGATGAAAGCGCTGGCATCGGCATAGGGCCGGACAAATCGTTCGACCTGAATGGCGCGCAGCGGCAGAATGAGGATCAAGGTGGCAAGGCTCGCCACGACCACTTGCCCACGAAGCGTCCTTACATAGTCGGGCGATTCTCCGGCGATAACTCGATAGCCTTGGGCGGCAAGTAAAGCAAAGGCACCGATGAGCCCGTGCAGATATCGATAGCCCCAGCCATGACCCTGATTGGCCAACAGAAAGAATGAAGGCAGCAGGCTGGACCCGATGCTCCAGGCTAGCAACCT
>JAKOWQ010000340.1 GCA_029781465.1 Pseudomonadota bacterium | reverse complement strand
CCGGCCAGAGCAGCATCTCGCGGTTGAACGTGCGGCTGAGGTAGCCCCCCAGGTGCCGGTCGGGGCCGAAGATGATCTTCTGCTCCGGCGGAATCTGGGCAAGGATCGTCTCGGCGCTGGACGAGGTGACGATCACGTCGGAGAGCGCCTTCACCTCGGTCGAGCAGTTGATGTAGGTCAGCGCGATGTGATCGGGGTGGGCTTCGCGGAAGGCCCTGAACTTTTCGGGCGGGCAGGCATCCTCAAGGCTGCATCCGGCGTTGAGATCGGGCAGCACCACGATCTTCTCCGGCGCGAGGATCTTGGCGGTTTCGGCCATGAACTTGACCCCGCAGAACACGATCACCTCGGCCTCGGTCACGGCGGCCTTTTTCGACAGCTCGAGGCTGTCGCCGATGTAGTCCGCCAGGTCCTGGATTTCGGCCGACTGGTAATAGTGCGCCAGGATTATCGCGTTGCGCTCCTTGCGCAGCCGGTCGATCTCGGCGCGCAGGTCAAGGCCGGAAAGGGTGGCGGGCTGGACGGTCATCGGGGGCACCTCGTTTTGCGCGGGTACCCCAGATGGCCTGTCAGGATCGGCGAATCAAGGCACGTATGCCGACATTGGCCGCGCCGCGCCCGGGTGACCCGCCAGCACCGACTTGGTCAGCTCGATCGCCCAGGGCTGATAGGCCAGCAATTCGCCCAGCACCACCCAGCCGATCCCGGCGGCAAGGCCAACGAACCACGCCGGGTGAACCCTGCCGAGGTGCCGTTTGTCGCGAACCATTCCAGCAAGGATGAAGACCATGCCGGCGGTGCTGGCAATTTCCCATGCCCAGGGAACCAGCAGCGGCGTTGGCAGCAGGCGGCCAAAGCCGGGACCCATCAGGGATGCCATTGCACTCATCATCAGCCGCCGGTGCCAATCGGTGCGGCGGCGCATCCGCACTGCTGCCGCGACCAGGCCCGCGAAGGTCACCAGCCCGATCGGGTTGCTGATCAGAAACTCGTTGGCGTCGAAGAAAAACGGGCCGCCATTGCGGCGCAGCGAAGCGATCATGATCGCCATGCCCAGGCCGACCATTACCGGCACGAGGATCGCCGAACTCCAGCCCAGGCGGCGGTGCAGGGCCACGTTGCCGCTGGCAACCAGCCAGGTCTGGCTCACGAACAGGCCGACCCAGCCGAAGAACACGGCGGCATGGATGTGGTAGATCGGCGGAACGGCGAAAGTTGAGCGTCCGGCGGCAAGATTGACGGAAAAGCCCGCGACGATGATCGCTGCCATCGTGCAGGCCAGGGTGAAAAAGAACCGCTCCTCGCTGCGCGCGGATGTCGGGGTTTCGGCTGCGGTAGCCATGATGGTCTCTCCCCAGTGGCTGCGACCCGCTGAGCCGGTGATGTAGTGCCTTGCGAGCCGCTCGCAAAGTCGCTTGTCGGACAGGGTTGCGGGTCCGTCGAGCGCCGGGATCAATCCAGCCGGGCGGCGGCGCCTTCGGACGGCGCACGCGAAGACCACATCTCTCCATCGCTGCAGGCGCGCTCCTGCCGCTCAAGGTCGAGCAGATGGGCCAGTACCGATCGCCCGGCCGCGCCGGTCAGCCGCGGATCGAGGCCCTTGTACATCGCCGGCACCATCTCCGCGATGGTCCGCGGGCCCTGTTCGAGCAGCCGCAGGATCTGGCGTTCGCGCTGGCGGCGGTGCCCCAGCATGCCGCGTACCAGCTGGCGGGGCTTGTCGACCGCCGGACCGTGGGCCGGATAATAGACCCGGTCCGCGCGGTCGTGGAGCTTCTGCAGGCTTGCCATATAGGCCGCCATGTCGCCATCGGGGGGCGAGACCACGCTGGTCGACCAGGCCATCACGTGATCGCCGGTGAACAAGGCGCCGCTTTCGCGCAAGGCAAAGCACAGGTGGTTGCTGGTGTGCCCGGGGGTGGCGACGGCCTCGAGGGTCCAGCCGTCGCCCGATACGGCGTCGCCATCCGCGAGGATCCGGTCGGGGCTATAGCCCGGATCGAAGGCGGCATCGGCGCGCGGGCCATCGTCGTTGAGCGCAAGCGGCGCGCAGCCCACGATAGGTGCCCTTGTGCGGTGCTTGAGCAGCCTTGAAGCGGGGCTGTGATCGCGGTGGGTATGGGTGCACAGAATCGCGGAAATCCGGGCGTTTCCGGCTGCCGCAAGGATCGCTTCGATATGTGCGTCCTCGTCCGGCCCGGGATCGACTACCGCCACGTCATTGCCCGCGCCGATCAGATAGGTCTGGGTACCGGTATAGGTATAGTGCGAGGGATTGGGCGCCAGAACGCGGCGCACCAATGGCTCGCATTGCTCGGCAAGGCCGGTCGGCCAGGGCTTGGGAGGCGCGTCCATCGTTAGCGCATATGGCCCCTTGCCGGGCCGCCGCCAAGCCCCGTGCTCAGTGCCTCGGCTGGGCGCCCAGCCGCTCACGCAAGGCGGCGATCGCGCTCGGCGCGCCCGGATCGCGCTCGCGCCAGCCGTTGTCGAGGCGCTTGAGCCGGGCGTGGAATCGTTCGGTCGCCTGGATAAGCTCGCGCGTTTCGGGATCGAGCATGGCGAGGCGGCGCGGTTCGCTTTCGGGATAATCGGCCAGCTTGCCATAACGCCGCAGCTGAAATTCCGAGAGTTCTCCGTTGAAATAGGCCCGGTGGTTGAGCAGCCAGGCTACCGCGTGCATCATCCGCGTGGTGGTGCGCAGCGCCTCGCACGACAGCGCGACGCGGGCCTCGTCCTCCTCGCCGCCCGTGGCATCGAGACGCCCCGACAGCGCAAAGGCCGCGCGCACCTCGTCCGAGAGGACCAGCGCCTCGCAGTAGAGCCCTTCCACGATCCGCGGGTTGATGTTTGCAGGCATCGCCATCGGGCTGCGATAGGCACGCCGTGCGCGCGCTGCCAATGGGGGGCAGCCACGTTTCGCACACCATTTTGGGACTGTCCCGCGTGGGGACATTTTCGCCGAGGCGCCATCGCCATCCGTCAATGGCCTGGCAACACCGCGGTGAGGCGGACAGAGCGCTAGGCGATAATATCGGGAATCAGATAGTCCTCGATCAGCGCGATCTGGTCCTTGAGCTTGAGCTTGCGCTTTTTCAGCCGCGCAATCTGCAGTTGGTCGGTCGCCCCGGCCCCGGTCAGAGCTTCGATCGCTGCGTCAAGGTCACGGTGTTCGATGCGCAGCATTTCCAGTCGCTTGCGCATTTCCTCTTCGTTCACGCGAGGCCTCCAGAGCCGCTTCGTCGCGGCTACAATTGCGTCCGCCGCAAGCAGCAAAACAGGTGCTTCGCAAGATAAGCTTAATATGCTTGGATGACAATCGCGAGTGACCCGCCGGATACCGAGTCGGGAGCCGGTGGGAACCTTGCAGCCCTTGGGGGCTAACAGAAGGAGAATCCCTGATGGAACAATCGCACGTCAGCGCCTTGCAGCTCAAGCATGCCGGTATCGAACGTCAGATCGAACAGGAAATGAGCCGCCCCCTGCCTGACCTCGCGATGATCCAGACGCTCAAGAAGCGAAAGCTCAGGATCAAGGAAGAGCTGTCCCAGCTCTGACATCACCGGCATTGCCCGGCCTGCGGGCCGGGCTGCCGGAAAATTCGGTTTCACTGGCAGCCTCGCGCGTTTCCAAGGCCGTTTGTTTGGGTTAGGGTTGCGGCGCGATGACCATTACCAGCGCCGTCTCGGCCGCACGACAGATTCTCACCCGCCTGCACGATGTCATGGCGTCGCGCAGCCATGCGCAGGCCAAACTCAATACCGTGGTCGAAGTGATCGCCGGGGGCC
>JAKOWQ010000310.1 GCA_029781465.1 Pseudomonadota bacterium | reverse complement strand
GTTGCCGGGCAGATGCCGGTCGATATTGCCACGCGCGCGCTGCAATCGGCCAGGCTCCAGGCGATCGACGTGCTGCTGCTCGATACCGCCGGGCGCCTCCACGTCGATCAGGCCCTGATGGACGAGATGAAGGCGGTTGCCGCCATCTCGGCGCCCAAGGAAACGCTACTGGTGGTCGATTCGCTGACCGGCCAGGATGCGGTCAACGTCGCGCAGAGCTTTGCCGGTGAGGTCGATCTGACCGGCGTGGTGCTGACCCGGATGGACGGCGATGCGCGCGGCGGCGCGGCGCTTTCGATGCGTGCGGTTACCGGCAAGCCGATCAAGTTCGCGGGCATGGGTGAAAAGCTCGATGCGATCGAGGTGTTCCAGCCCAGCCGCGTGGCCGGGCGGATTCTCGGCATGGGCGATATCGTCTCGATCGTCGAAAAGGCGGCCCAGGCGATCGAGCAGGAAGATGCCGAGCGCATGGCCGAGCGCATGGCCAAGGGTCAGTTCGATATGAACGACCTGCGCACCCAGCTTCGGCAGATGCAGTCGATGGGCGGGCTGGGCGCGCTGGCCGGGATGATCCCCGGCATGAAGAAGGCCAAGCAGGCGATGCAGGCCAGCGGCATGGATGACAAGGTGCTGCTGCACATGGATGCGATCATCGGTTCGATGACGCCAAAGGAGCGGGCTCGCCCCGATCTGCTCAACGCCAAGCGCAAGATCCGCGTCGCCAAGGGTTCGGGCACCCAGGTGCAGGACATCAACAAGCTTCTCAAGATGCACCAGGAAATGGAGCGCGCGATGAAGCAGATCAGGAAGATGGGCGGGCTGGGCGCGCTCGGGCGGCTGTTCGGCAAGGGCGGCATGCCCGGCATGGGTGGCGGCGGAATGGGCGGAGCTGGCGGCGCCGGCGGCCTTCCTGGCTTAGGTGGCGGCATGCCGCCCAACCTGGGCGACCTCCTCAAGAAATGATTTTCAATTCATACGATTTCTCAGAAAGGTAAGTTAAATGGCAGTTTCCCTTCGTCTTTCGCGTGGCGGTTCCAAGAAGCGCCCCTATTACAAGATCGTCGTCGCCAACAGCCGTGCCCCGCGCGACGGCAAGTTCCTCGAGCAGGTTGGCACCTACAACCCGCTGCTCGCCAAGGACGATGAAAACCGCGTCCGTCTGGTCGAAGACCGCGTGCGTTACTGGCTTGGCGTAGGCGCCCAGGCGACCGACCGCGTGGCCCGTCTGCTCGACAAGGCCGGGATCAAGGAACGCGCTGCGACCAACAATCCGAACAAGGGCGAACCGGGCCAGAAGGCCAAGGACCGCGCCGAGGACAAGGCTGCCAAGGCCGCCGAAGCCGCCGAGGCCGCAGCTGCCGCTGCCGCCGCTCCGGCGGTTGAGGAAGCGGCCGAAGAAGCCGTGACCGAGGAAGCGCCCGCTGTTGAAGCCGCCGCCGAGGAAGCCCCGGCTGCCGAAGTGGCCGCTGCCGAGGAAGCTCCCGCCGAGGAAGCTCCTGCCGCTGAGGCCAGCGAAGAGCAGGCCGAAGGCTAAGCATCGGCGGTGATGGATCGCCCGGTCACTCTTGCCGCCGTGGTTGGTGCGCACGGGGTGACGGGTGAAGTCCGTCTCAAGCTGTTTGGTGAAGGCGTGGAATCGCTGCGGCGGTTCCGCGCCTTCAACGATTCAACCCTGACGCTCGGCAAATTGCGCGATGATGGCAAGGGCGGGGCTATCGCCCGCTTTGCCGAGATCACCGACCGCACCGCCGCCGAGGGACTGCGCGGCACCGCGCTCACCGTTCCGCGCTCGGCCCTGCCGCCGCTGGCCGAGGGCGAGTATTACCATGCCGATCTGATTGGCCTTAACGCGGTTTCAGATGCCGATGAGGATCTTGGTACCTGCATCGCGGTGGAGAACTTCGGCGCCGGGGACGTGCTGGAGATCGAGCGTCCGAACGGCAAGCGCTTCATGGTCGCCATGCGGCCCGAAGCGGTAATCGCTTGGGATGCCGGGCGGGTGGTGATCAACGCCGCGTTTGCGGCGGATTGACCAGCTTCTCGAGCTCGGCCGCGAATTTTTCCAGCTCGAAGTTCTGCGGGTCGTCGTGGGCATCGGGAATGCCTTCGTCGACAGTCGAGTGCTGCGCCGGGATCAGCCAGTGCCCGGCCCGCGCCGAGGCATAGACATAGAGCGCGGCCAGCATCCGGTATTGCGGATCGCTGAAGCCGGGGGTTGGCCCGTAGGTGTGGCCTCGGTCGCTGTATCCGGGCAGGAAGCGCCGGGGCTGGACCGTCTCGATATGGACAAAGCGCCCGCGCGCGGGTGCTCCCACCACCCGGCTTTCGAGCTTGGTCGCGCGCCAGGGTTCGGAAAAATCGTGACCGGCCCAGATCTGCCCCACCCGGTTGAGGAAGATGTGCGCCACCGGGGCATCGCCAAAGCTCTTGTCCATGTAGGATTGGAAGGCGTTGACCTTCCAGTCGGAATCGAGCGGCTTGGGAAACGGCTGGTCGCCAAGAAACGGCTCGCTGGTATCGTGGATCACGAAATAGGCCACCGGAACCCCCTCGGCAGTCTGCGAGGCGGGCCAGTCGGCATAGTGCCTGGCATAGGCCTGGTAGGGCTCGGGAAAGGCGGCCATCGCCGCCTCCTTTTGCGCGGCACTGGGTGCACCGCCATTTTCCAGCAGCGTCCGGATGATCGGCGGAAGCGGCTGGGCCTCCTTCTTGCCCAGCAGCTTGACCTTACGCAGCAGACACTGCGCCTGCTCGACCGGAGTACCCGCGAAAGTCAGGCTGTCACGATCGAACCGGCACCCGCCGATTTCCTCGGCCATGGCGGGAGCCGCGAC
>JAKOWQ010000271.1 GCA_029781465.1 Pseudomonadota bacterium | reverse complement strand
GAAATTGACTTGCTCGAACGCCAGCTTGCCGCGCGCCGGACTGGGCAGGGCCAGCGGCCGGGCGGGCGGAGCGATGGCGGGCTTTTCCTCGAGCAGTTCGGCCAGGCGGCTGGCCGCCCCGGCGCCGCGCAGCAGATCGCCGTAAACCTCGGTCAAAGCGCCGAACGATCCGGCTACCAGCCCCCCGGCCAGCACGAAACCGGCGATCACCCCGCCCGAAAGCTTGCCTTCGGAGACCGAGATCGCCCCTTCCCACATCAGCATCACGATCCCGCCCATCACCAGGATGATGACCAGCGAGGTCATTGCCGCGCGGATCCGGATCCGGCGCCGCGCGGTGGCGAAGGTCTGCTCCACAAAGCCGGAGAAGACCGCGCGTTCATGGTCTTCCTGGTTGAAAGCCTGGACCACGCGCATCGCGCCCAGCACCTCGGTGGTGCGCGCGCCGATATCGGCGACCCGGTCCTGGCTGGTGCGCGAAACGTTGCGCAGCCGACGCCCGAACCAGGTGATCGGCACCACGACCAGCGGAATGCCCAGCAGCAACCCGGCTGTCAGCTTGGGCGCAAGGTAGAACAGATAGCCGATCCCGATCATCGCAGTGAGCGAATTGCGCAGCGCGATCGACACCGTGGTTCCCACCACCTGCTCGATAATCGCGGTATCGGCGGTCATCCGCGAGGAGATTTCCTTGGGACTGTTGGCTTCGAAGAAACTCGGCGGCAACCGCAACAGGTTGGACTGCACGTTGTAGCGGATATTGCCGATCACCCGCTCGCCCAGCCAGGAGACGAAATAGAACCGGATCGCGGTGGCAATCCCCAGGATCGCCACGATCATGATCAGATAGCGGAATACGTGGTTGATCGTATTGAGGCTGGCGCCGGGGCCGAACCCTTCATCGACGATCACCCGGAAACGGTCGGGAATCGCCATGGTCGCGCTTGAAGTAGTCGCCAGCGCCACCAGCGCGATCGCCACCTGGCGCGGGTATTTGGCAGTTTCGCGCCAGATCATCCGCAGAGGCCCGAGTGTACGGGCCGGAGGCGGCGGGCTGGCGGGTGTTTCGCTTTGCGGCGCGGATTCTGCGCGATCGGTCGGGGAACTCATGGGGCAGCGCCCTAGCACACAGATCGCCCCGCGTAAGCGGCAATTGCATTCCCTTTGTGCACTGCAATGGCAATTTGTGCATTGCACAATCGAACAAAGGCCGTCACGATGCGCGCAAGAATCCGGCCTCAGCCGGGCTGCAGGGGAACGAAACGTTGCTTTACGCCGCCTATGAACTGAACCGTTCCTGGTTCAATGCCGCCAGCACCTGGGCCTCGATCGGGGCGCAAATGCTCAACCGCTTTGAAATGCCGATGGGCATGAGCGGGCTTACCCCGGTGATGTCGTCCGCGCTCGAGGTGTTCGCTCACGCATCGGCGGCCTATGGCAAGCCCGCGTTCGATATCGAGACCGTTCCCGTTGACGGGATCGACCAGCCGGTGACCGAGGCGATCGTGGTTCATCGCCCCTGGGGCAATCTGCTGCGCTTCACCCATCCGGGCCTGCCTGCCAATGCCCCGCGCCTGCTGATCGTCGCGCCGATGAGCGGGCACTATGCCACGCTGCTGCGCGGCACGGTGGCGCGCATGCTGGAAGGCTGCGAGGTTTACGTCACCGATTGGGCCGACGCCAAGATGGTGCCGCTGAGCGAGGGCAGCTTCGATCTTGACGATTATATCGACTATGTAATCGGCTTTCTTGAACACATCGGCCCGGGCGCGCACATGCTGGCGGTGTGCCAGCCTTCGGTTCCGGCCTTTGCCGCCGCGGCGATAATGAACGGCGACAAGCATCCCTGCCGCCCGCTGACGCTGACCATGATGGGCGGACCGATCGACACCCGCGAGGCGCCAACGACGGTCAACGACCTGGCGATGCAGCGCCCGATCGAGTGGTTCAAGCACACGGTGATCGCCACCGTGCCGCTGCAATATCCGGGTGCGGGGCGTCAGGTCTATCCTGGCTTTATGCAACTTGCCGGATTCATGAGCATGAACCTGGGCAACCACATGCTCAGCCACTATCACATGTTCAAGCACATGGTCGAAGGCGACGGAGAAAGCGCCGAAGCCACCAAGACCTTCTACGACGAATACCGCGCGGTGTGCGATCTCAACGCCGATTTCTACCTCCAGACCGTGGAGGAGGTGTTTCAGAAGCACGCTCTGGCCAACGGCACCTTTGTCCATCGCGGCAAGCGGATCGATCTTGGCGCGATCACCGACACCGCGCTGCTGGCGGTCGAAGGCGAGCGGGACGACATCTCGGGCGTTGGCCAGACCAAGGCCGCGCTGCACCTGGCGACCGGCCTTGCCGAGAAGAAGAAGAAGTACCTGCTGGCGCCCGAGGTTGGGCACTACGGGATCTTCAACGGTTCGAAGTGGCGCGAGCGGATTGCCCCGGTACTGGAAGACTGGATCGCCAGGCACGACCGGGCGAAGCTGAAGGTTGTGGCCTGAGCATCGGAAATGGCGGTTCGGGCGGAGACGGAATCCGCCGCGCCGCGCCGGTTCAGCCGGTTGCCAGATCGGGGTCGGGTGCAAGCCCGGGATCGAGCTGTACCCCGAACGAATTGAGCAGCATCGAAACCTGGGTGTACTGGCCGACAGTGTAGACCAGGTCCATGCGCCCCCGCTCACCGAGCCCGGCAAGTGCCTGCCAGGTGGGCGTGGTGATGAAATGATCCCTTACCAGCTCGTCGCAGGCCCGCAGCATGGCAGCCTCGAGCGGCGCCCAGTGCGGCGCATCCGGCCCGGCCTTGATCGCGGCGAACTCGCCTTCGGCGATGCCTGAGCCCAGCCCGATCACACAGTGCTGGGCCCACTCATAGCCGGACTTGCACAGATAACCGGTACGCAGGATTGCCAGCTCGCGCTGGCGCGGGCTGAGGCTGTTTTCGCGCGACAGCACATAATTGCCCCACGCAAGGAAAGCGCGCAGCGCATCGGGCGCGCGGGCCATGGTCCGGAAAATATGGAAGCCGCGGGTGCGCTCGGGCAGCGCGGCGAGCGCTTCCCGCGCCGCCGGATCGAGTTCCGCCTCGGTGACGGGAGCGATCCGGGGCGCGGGAAGCCGCACGATCAGAAGATCTCGAACAGCCCGGCAGCGCCCTGCCCGCCGCCGATGCACATAGTGACCACGGCGTATTTGGCACCGCGGCGCTTGCCTTCGATCAACGCGTGGCCGGTGCAGCGCGCGCCGGTCATGCCGAAGGGATGGCCGATCGAGATCGAACCGCCGTTGACGTTGAGCAGTTCGTCGGGAATCCCCAGCTTGTCACGGCAGTAGAGCACCTGGACGGCAAAGGCTTCGTTCAGTTCCCACAGGCCGATATCGTCCATCTTGAGGTTGAAGCGCTCAAGCAGCTTGGGGATCGCGAAGACCGGGCCGATGCCCATTTCATCGGGCTCGGTGCCCGCCACGGCCATGCCGACATAGCGGCCAAGCGGGTTGAGGCCGCGCTTTTCGGCCACCTTGGCTTCCATCACCACGCAGGCCGACGAACCGTCGGAAAGCTGGCTGGCATTGCCGGCCGTGATCGTGTGCCCTTCGCCCATCACCGGCTTGAGGCTGGCGAGCCCTTCCAGCGTGGTATCGGGGCGGTTGCAATCGTCCTTGGCCGCGGTGACTTCCTTGTAGGAGACTTCCTTGGTTTCCTTGTCGACCACCGCCATGGTCGCCGTGCAGGCAACGATCTCGTCATCGAACTTGCCCGAAGCCTGCGCGGCGGCGGTGCGCTGCTGCGAACGCAGCGAGTATTCATCCTGAACCTCGCGGCTGATGCCATAGCGCTTGGCGACAACTTCCGCCGTGCCGATCATCGGCATGTAGATGTGCGGGTGCATTTCGAGCAGTTCGCGGTCCGGCTCGACGAACATCTTGCCGCTGCCCACGACCTTGGAGATGCTCTCGAGGCCCCCGGCCACGCAGATGTCCATGTTGTCGACCAGCACCTGCTTGGCGGCCGTGGCCACGGTCATCAGCCCCGAGGAGCACTGGCGGTCGATCGTCATCGCCGGAACCGAAACCGGCAGCCCGGCGCGCAGCGCGGCGAGGCGGGCGACATTGCCGCCGGTCGAGCCCTGCTGCACGGCGCAGCCCATCACCACGTCGTCGATCTCGCCGCCTTCAAGCCCGGCGCGCTCGACCGCGGCCTTGATCGACCAGCCCCCGAGCGTGGCGCCGGTGGTGTTGTTGAACGCGCCGCGCGCCGCCTTGGTCAGCGGGGTACGGGCAGTGGAAACGATGACTGCGTCACGTGACATGCAAAATTCCTTGGCTTTGATTGGAAGACTGCCTGGGGAAGATGGGTGTTCAGACGAAGAACTGCGTGATCCATTCGCAGATTAGCGCGGGCTTGTCCTCGCCTTCGATCTCGATCGTGATTTCGTTGGTCTGCTGCCACTGGCCGGGGCGCTTTTCGACCAGTTCGAGCAGCTTGGTGTGGCTGCGCACGCGCTTGCCCGAGCGCACCGGCGAGATGAAGCGGGTCTTGTTGCCGCCGTAGTTGACGCCCATCTTGACGCCATCGACCTTGGCACCCTGGGTCATCGCGCCCAGCACCGGGATCAGCGAAAGAGTCAGAAAGCCGTGGGCGATGGTCCCGCCGAACGGGGTCATCTTGGCCTTTTCCTCGTCGATATGGATGAACTGGAAATCGCCGGTCGCCTCGGCGAACTTGTTGATCCGATCCTGGCTGACCTCGAACCAGTCGGAAACACCGATTTCCTGGCCGACCTTGGTCGCGAGTTCCTGCGGGGTCATCTGCCTCTCCTTCTAGCTGGGAAAGGCGCTTCATGGCGCAATCGGTTCAGCTTCGCAACGCACCATTCCGTGCCGCTACGGCATTGCCGAGGTTGAGCGCCGGGCGGGCGCCGATCACCGGGCGGCGCGGCGAATCGATCCGTTTGAGATAGCTCCACAGCCCGCATTGCAGCCCGATCAGCATGTAACAGAACGGCTGATAGGCAATGCCCACGAACAGGGATCCGGCCATATAGACCAGCAACGACTGCTGGAGCGCGTTGGCGAGCGGCGCCTGCCAGGTTTCGCCCGGCGCGGTGCGCTTGCCCCACTTTGCCCGGATTCGTTCCATCTGCCACAATCCCGAGAGCATCAGCCACAGCCACAGGATCAGTCCCGGCCAGCCCTGTTCGCCAAGCATCTCGAAATAGGAGGAGTGATAGGCGCGGCCCTGATCGTAGGCTTCCTTCACTTCGATCTGGCCGCCCTGATCCTCGCGCAGCTCGATCCGCAGCTTGTTGCCGCGATAGGCATCGAACCCGCCGCCGAATGGGTGGTCCTTTACATAGTCGAGAGTCCACATCCACACCGCCACGCGGGTCGAAGCGCTGCCGTCCGACTGATGGTTTTCGATCGTGCTCATTCGTTTGGTGTAACTGTCGGGCAGGAAGGGGATCGCCACCAGCGCCCCCACGGCCGCAAGAGCGATGTAGAGGAACCGCCGCTTGACCGTGCGCAGCGAAAGCACCCCGAGCAGCCCCAGACACAGCAATCCGGTGCGCGCCTGGGTGCCGACAGGGATCAGCATGCAGGCAAAGATCAGCGCCGTGCCGAACAGTTTCACCCGCCAGTCGCCGGGAAAGACGGTCGAGTGCTTCATGAGCCAGACGATCAACGGGATCACCGCGATCGCCACCGCCGAGATGATCGAGCCTTCATAGAGGCCAACATTGTTTTCGATGAACAGGTGCAGAGTGCCATAGCCGCCACCGCCGCCCAGAGTCTTGATCCCGCCATCGATGATGATCGCACCCACCGTCAGCACCATCACCAGCGCCGCGGATTCGATCCGCAGCCGGGTGCGCAGGGTCAGCGGCAGGAACAGGGCAAAAACCAGAGCCTTCCACACCCAGGCCCACTTCGCCGCCGCATCGACCGGAAAGTCGGCCATCATGGTGGTCGCGCCGCAATAGAGCAGCAGGACGGCTATCAGCCCCTGGCGCAGGGTAAAGCGACTGTCGCGCTTGTCATCGAGCAATGCCCAACCGGCAAAGGCCAGCACAAAGGCAATCAGCGAGATCGGCAGCGCGCTCAGCAACCGGTAGGAAATCTGCTGAGGGCTGAGGATGTCGATATAGAGATAGGCCAGCACCCACAGGAAAGGGCGCCGAAACCCCAATGCCAGGAAGGCCAGGGTGAAACCGGTGATTGCCAGATCAAGCACGTGTGCGCAGTCCGGGTTTGGCAGAGGGCGCTTCGTCGCGCGGCGGCTCCGACGCCACCTCGGCATCGAGGTCATCGCGCTGGAGCAAGCGCCAGCAGGCAATCACCAGCAAGCCGTGGGTCAGCGCAAGGGCGAAATAGTCAACCATACCGCGCGCATGGCTAGCACCGCCTAGTTGACGGCGCGTTAAGCCTTGTTGTCCTAGGGAATGGCACCATGACCAGGGTCCTGCACGTTCTCGATCACTCGCTGCCGCTGCACAGCGGCTACACCTTTCGCACCCGCGCGATCATGGCGGCCCAGCTTGCCGCCGGGCTGGAGGTGCGCGGAATCACCGGGCTGCGCCACACCGCCCCGGGGCCCGACGCCGAGATGGCCGAAGGGTTGGCCTTTCACCGCACCCGCGGCAGCGCCAGCGGTCCGGTGGGTTTGCGCGAATGGCGCGAGATCCAGCTGCTTGCCGATGCCATCATCGCGCTGGCGCGGGACTGGCGCCCCGATATCCTTCACGCCCATTCCCCCGCATTGTGCGGCAAGGCCGCGCTGGTCGCGGGCAAGGCGCTTGGCATCCCTGTCGTTTACGAGATCCGGGCCTTCTGGGAAGACGCGGCGGTTTCCAACGGCACCGGCAGCGAAGGCAGCCTGAAATACCGGCTGACCCGTGCGCTGGAAAGCCATGTGACACGCGAGGCGGGGCACGTCGTCACGATCTGTCAGGGATTGAAGGACGATCTGGTGGCGCGGGGCATCCCCGCGGACAAGATCACGCTCAGCCCCAATGGAGTCGATCTGGCGCTGTTCGGGCAGGCGGCGAGGCCCGAGCCGGGTCTGGCTGCCGAGCTGGGCCTGGGACAGGGCCCGGTGGTGGGCTTCATCGGCAGCTTCTACGACTACGAAGGGCTCGACGATCTTATCGCGGCCATGCCCGCCTTGACCGGGCGTCTTCCCGGCGCCCGTCTGCTGCTGGTCGGCGGCGGTCCGATGGAGGCCGCGCTCAAGGCCCAGGCGGCGGCAAGCCCTGCGGCATCCGCGATCAGATTCGTGGGGCGCGTGCCGCACAGCGAGGTCGAACGCTACTACGCGCTGATCGACGTCATGGCCTATCCGCGCAAGAAAAGCCGCCTGACCGATCTTGTCACCCCGCTCAAGCCGCTCGAAGCCATGGCCCAGGGCAAGCTGGTCGCCGCCTCGGATGTTGGCGGGCACCGCGAGCTGATCGAGAACGGGATCACCGGCACCTTGTTCGCGCCCGACGATCCCGCGGCCTGCGCTGGGGCGCTGGCGGACCTGCTTTGCGAGCCCGGGATCTGGCCTGCGCGCCGTGCGGCAGGCCGCGCGCATGTCGCGGCAAGCCATGACTGGGCCCGGAATATCTATCGTTATCACGATGTTTACCAAAGGCTGTTAGCCCGTTCAGTGGATTGGCGCATTCCCGCCGCTGCCTGACCAGCGCCGGGTGAACGAGCCAAGGGACTGATTGACGGGGAAGTTTCGCAAGTGGCCAAGCAAAAACGCAAGCCGGCAAAGGCCCAGCCGATCACCGCGAACCCGCTGTTTCCGGCGGTGGTCGCCCTGTGGTTCGGCGCACTGTTCGGTCTCGGCAGTCTGGCGATCCGCCCGACTCTGGTTGAGACGCTGGTAATCCGGAGCCGGATCGATCTGATCGTTCCCGCCGCCGCGCCGCCGCTTGGCCTGACCGCGCGGATGCTGATTGCCCTGATCCTGGCCGCCCTTGGCGCGCTTCTCGGCGCGACAATTGCCCGCCGCCTTGCGCGCCCCAAGCCCGTCCAACGCACCCGCAAGCGCGACGCCCGCAGCGCGCGCGAAGAAAAATTCGACCGCTACGTCTCGCCCTACTCGCCCGAGGCGGACGGCGAGATGAACCTGACGAACCGCCGCCGCGCCCTTGCCATCGAGCAGGAGGAAGGCGCCTTCGTGCCCCATGACATGGCTCCGCTGCCGGGGGGACATCCGCAGATTCTCGACATCGCCGGAATGGATCTGGGCGGCCCCGTCGATCTTGCCTCCGCGCCGCTTGAGCTTGGCGAATTTGCCGAACCCGTGGCCGGTCAGCCAAGCGTGGCGATCGACTGGAGCAGCCCGCCGCCCGCGACCGAAGCCTTGCAGCCTTCAGCGCACACTTCGGCGATCGCCCGCCCGGTTCCCGCCATGATCGCGCAGCAGCGGCAGATCTTTCAGGGGCCCGAGCAGGTCGAAACCGCCGCCGAGCCGCTGGCCGAAATGCCGGGCGATCGGTGGGAAGCTCCGGCGTCGGTCGAACCGCGTCAGATCTTTGGCGAAACCCCGGCCCCGCCGCCCCAGCCGCACGACCGTCAGATTTTCGGGCAGCAGATCAGCGAGGGCCGGGTATCGGAAGACTTCGTGCGCGAACAGGGTTACAAGACCACGGTTTTCGAGGCCGAGCCGAGTGTGCCGCTGTTTGCACCGCGCGATGCCGCCCCGGCAATCCCCGAACCTTACGAACCCGCGACTGCCCCGGCCACGCCGGTATCGACCGATTCGCCCGAGGTCGACATGGCACCGGGCCCGTTTGCCGCACCCTTCGCCTCGCAGCCGGCTGACGCCGCAGCCGATGCGCCAACCCCCGTTGTCCCGGCTAACGCTTCCACACCGTTCGAACCCCTGCCCAGTCCGGCTGGCCTTGGCATGACCGACCTGGCCTCAAGACTTGCCGAATCGATGCGCCGCCGCCGCGCCGCGCGGACCGGCCAGGGCGTAGAGGCCGCGCCGTCGGCTGCGATTCCCGATACCGCCCGGCCTGACCAAGGGTTCGCCAGCGAGCAGGATGACCTTGCCGTTCCGCCTCCCTACGTCCCCCCGCTTGGCCACTTCGAGCTTGGCGAAGAGCCGGTTGAGCGCCCGTTTGCGTCCGCATCGCCTATCGTGGCCGAGGCGACCGCGCAGCCCGCAATGCCGCGGTTCTCGGACGCGGCCGCGTCCGAACCGGTCGAAGCGACCGTGCCCAGGGCGCCGATGGCTATGCCCGCCGCGCTGCGGCCGGTCAGCTTCGAGGCCTGCGATGACGAGATCGACCCGCTTGAAAGCCTGCTGCCGCCGCGCCGGATCGCCGATGCGCAGGCGATGCCCGAAGGTGTGACGAGCACTTTCGTGGCGGCGCCCGAGCAGGCCGCGCCGGTTCCGGTCGAATTTGCACCATCCGCGCCGATCGCGGCGCAAGGCGACGAAGAAGCTGAAGATACCGGTGCGGAGGAATCCTATGGATCGCTGCTCGGGATCGTCCAGCCCGATTCGGCCCGCAATCCGTTTGTTCGGATCGAAGAGGCCGAAGCGCACTCCGAAGCGGTTGAACCGGTGGTGATCTTCCCCGGCCAGGCAGCGCGCGCCGAAGGGGCCTTTGCCGCACCGGCTCCGTTCGCCCCGCCGCAGGGTGAGGAGGCCGCGCCTCCGCCCCTTTCGGGCGAATCCGTCCCGTTTCGC
>JAKOWQ010000269.1 GCA_029781465.1 Pseudomonadota bacterium | reverse complement strand
GAAAGCCCCAGACGACCGGGATCGCCACCAGCGTGTAAACCACGATGGTGCGCAGCGAGGAGGCAAATTCGCGCACGAAATCGGCGCGACTGGCTTCGCGCTTCTGGATCTTGCGCGAAGCCCAGCGGGTTCGGCGCAGCATCCAGACCAGCGCGGCCACCAGCGATGCGGCGATCAGGTAGCGGCCAAGATCGAACAGGAAACTGCCCAGCGCCTCATCGCGGGCGACGGAAAGCAGATCGGTCGCGGTATTCATTGCATGCCTTTCGGGATCGGGGAATGCCCCGGCCTCTGGCATGCGGCGATTGCTCCGGCTGCGCCGATTTCAAAACCGGCTAGCCGATTCCGGAATCGGCCAGTGCCCGGATGCGGTATTCGCTGGGGGTCATGCCCTCGGCCTCGCGGAACGCGCGGTTGAAGGGGCCAAGCGAACCGAATCCGGCATCGAGCGCAATGGTCAGGATCGGCACCTCGCGCTGGGCCGGGTCGGCCAGCGCCGTCTTGACCTCGGCCAGGCGCCAGGAATTGAGGAACTGGGCGAAATTGCGATGGCCCATCGCCCGGTTGATGGTGCGGCGCAGGCGATATTCCTGCTCGCCCAGTTGCGCGGCCAGTGCGGCGATGGTCATCCGCTCGTCGCGATAGGGCCGTTCGGTCTCCATTATCGCACGCAGCCGCCCGGCCAGCGGATCGTCTGGTGTCTGCGCTGCCGGGCGCTCACGCGCTGCCGCGCCGAACAGATCGTACTGCCGGTGCGTCAGCATGGCGGCGATCAGCGCAAAGCTGCACAGCAGGATCGCCAGCTCGGGCAGCGAGCGCCCGCGCTCGTCCAGACCGAAACGGAATACGCCGACTTCCACGGTGAGCACCACTACGGCCAATATCGACACCACGACGATGAATGCCAGCCGGATCCTCCTGCGGGCCTCGATCAGATCGTCGTCGCGGCCCTGCCAGGCGATGCGCAGTGCATCGACGATCATCGCCAGCCAGATCAGCCGCAGCAAGGGAAACCAGATGAAGCGGTCAAAGGGGCCGAACATCGCCCCGCCAAGATACATCGTCGCAACCACCAGCGGAGGAAGCAGCGCGGCCAGCCACGCTTTCCAGTCAAGCCTGCGCGAATCGGAAAACCATGACCGGGCAAACAGCCAGAATAGCCCGATTGTCGCGGTCGACAGGGTGTCGACCCCGGCATCGATCACGACAAAACCGGAATCCATGTTGGGGATCGAGGCAAGGACATGGCCGGTTGTGGACACGTTCATCGCCACACCGATCCGCGCCGCAGCGCTCTGGCGATGATCGCGCAGCAGCAACCACGACCACAGGGCAACCAGCGCGATGATCCCGCCGCGCACCATCAGGTCGGCAACCGCGAACAGACTCATTCTGCGGCCTCCGCAGCTTCGATCTCGCTGGCCTGACGCGTCCACATTTCGGCGTAGAGACCGTCCTGGCGCAGCAGCTGGGCATGGGTGCCACTTTCGGCCAGTTGGCCCTCGTTCAGCACCAGGATTCGGTCGGCATCGGCGATGGTCGAAAGCCGGTGCGCGATCGACAGCGAGGTGCGCCCGGTGCTGACCTTGTGCAGCGTGGCGAGGATATCCTGTTCGGTGCGGGTATCGAGCGCACTGGTCGCTTCGTCGAGCAGCAGGATCGGCGGGTTCTTGACCAGGGTGCGGGCGATCGCCACGCGCTGCTTCTCACCGCCTGAAAGCTTGAGCCCGCGCTCGCCCACCTGGGTGTCGAAGCCCTGCGGCAGGCGCTCGATCAGTCCCATCAGCGCGGCATCGCGCGCCGCCTGCTCGACCTCCGCCTGGCCCGCGCGATCGCGGCCATAGGCGATGTTGTAGCCGATGCTCTCGTTGAACAGCACCGAATCCTGCGGCACGATCCCCAGCACCCGGCGCAGGCTTTCCTGCGTCACGCCGCGGATGTCCTGCCCGTCGATCAGGATGCGGCCCTGCCAGGGATCGTAAAAGCGGAACACCAGCCGGGCGATGGTGCTCTTGCCCGCGCCCGAAGGGCCGACAAGGGCCACCTGCCAGCCGGCCGGCACCTCGAAGCTAAGCCCTTTGAGGATCGTGCGATCCGGTTCGTAGCCGAATACCACATTGTCAAAGGCAAGGGTGGGGCGTTGCACCACCAGTGCCGGGGCTCCGGGCGCATCCTGAACCTCCACCTCGGTATCGATCAGGCGGAACATCTCGGCCATGTCGATCAGCCCCTGGCGGATCGTGCGGTAAACCATGCCCAGCATGTCGAGCGGGCGGAACAGCTGGGTCAGATAGGTCTGGACGAAAACCAGCTGGCCGACCGTGTAGAGCCCCTTCGACCAGCCCCAGACGGTATAGGCCATCGCCCCCGCCATCAGCAGGTTGACCACCAGTGCCTGGGCGATGTTGAGCAGGCCCAGGCTGTTTTCGCTCTTCACCGCGGCATCGGCATAGGCGCGGGTTGCCTGGGCATAGCGTTCCTCTTCGCGATGCTCGGCGTTGAAGTATTTGACCGTCTCATAGTTGAGCAGCGAATCGACCGCGCGCGAAAGCGCCTGCCCGTCGAGCCTGTTCATCTGCTCGCGCAGCGCGGTGCGCCATTCGGTGATCCAGCGGGTGACGAAGATATAGGCCGCGATCGCGGCGGCGGTCGCACCCACCAGCCCCCAGCCGAAGTTGAGCTTGAAGATCACCGCCACCGCGGTCAGCTCGATCAGGGTCGGGGCGATGTTGAACAGCATGAAATAGAGCATCACGTCGATGCTTTTGGTTCCGCGTTCGATCACCTTGGTTACCTCGCCGGTGCGGCGGGCCAGGTGGAAGCGCAGGCTCAGGCGGTGGAGCCGGGCGAACACGTCTTCGGCCAGGCGGCGGGTTGCTTCCTGGCCGACGCGCTCGAACACGATGTTGCGCAGGTTGTCGAACACCACCCCGGCGAGGCGCCCGGCGGCGTAGGCGATCACCCAGGCGAGGGCGAGGGTGAACACCGCCGGACCCGAAATGCTCATCAGGTCGATCGCCCATTTGAGCAGGTAGGGCAGGGTCAGCGTAACCGCCTTCGAGGCGACGATCAGCAGGCAGGCCAGCACGATCCGCCAGCGCAAGCCGGGGCTTTCGTGCGGCCACAGATAGGGCAGAAAGCGCCGCAAGGTTCCCCAGCCGTCGTGGCGGGCGGGCCTGTCGGGAGCGGGTTCTTGCGGCGGCATCGCTCCCATTTAGGCGCGAAGCGCGAAAACGAAAGTCAGAACGCGCTGTGCGGCAGATCGAACAGGATCTTGCGCGAGGAGAAATCGATGGCGATCCGGTCAAGCGCGCGCATGTCGCGCATGCCCAGGAACAGGGCCGGGCGCTTGTCGAGGCCCAGCAGCGCGAACGGCGGGGCATCGGCATAGGCGATCAGCACGTTGGTGAAGGTGATCTGGTCGATGTTGAGCTTGCGGGCAAAGCCGATGTCGGCAACGATCTGCTGCCCGGTCACCGAATGCAGTGTGGTCTGCTCGGCCTTGGAGCGGTGCGACAGGGCATTTTGCAACGCGCGGTTGCCGATCGAGGTTTCCGAACCCGTATCGATCACCACGTTGACCTTGATCCCGTCGATCACCGCGTCGGTCATGATCAGCTGGCCCGATTTGCGCCGCGCGGTAACCACGATCTCATAGCCCGTGTTTCCACCCAGCTTGCGCGCATCGTCGACCGCCACCAGCCCTTTGCGGAAATCGACCAGCACGCGCTGGCCTTGCAGGCTGTCGAGCCCGAGGATCCCGTCGGCGCCCATGTCGCCGCTTTCGAGCAAGGGGGCCTGCAAACCGTAATAGCTGCGGCGCCCGAGATCGATCTGTTCGACATGGACCATGTCGACAATCTGGCTCCCCGCCACGCCCACCAGCTTGGCCCGGCTGCTGGGCTTGAGCGCCAGCTGGGTGGCCACCCCGGTCGAAAGCACCGTGTTCTGCGATCCGGTATCGATCATGAAGCGGAATGGCCCTTGCTCCGCCACCTTGACCGGAACCGTCATGTGATCGTGGTTGTCGCGGCCGATCGCGATCACGTCGACCTCGCTCGCCTGCTGGCTGCCGTCCTGCCCGGCAAGCATCGGCATCGCGGCCACGAGCGCCAAGGCGGGGGCCAGAAAGGGGCTGATCGGCATGACGGCATCCTCTGTGTTATTCGGCGCAGCATACCACAGCCAGAGCGCTGCGCCATGCCTTCGGTCGCACGCTGCCGCTGGCCGGTCGCGTATTTGCCAATGCTTAAGTCGCGGCTGCTAGGTTAGCGGCGATGATGAATCTGTTTGAAAAGGTGTCGCGCCGTCTGCGCGAGGGGCAACTGATGCGGGCCGCGCGCGCCGTGCTGGATACCGCGCCGATCCGTGCTCGGCAGGATGGGGTGGTGATCGCCTCGATGATCGGCACCCGGGTGCTGCTGCCCTATCTTGTGGCGGTGAAGTCGCTCGATGCCCGGCTGGGGCGGGGGCGGATCGTGATCCTCGATGACGGCACGCTGACCGCGGCCGACAAGGCGCTGCTGGCGCACCACTGCGACAATCCGCAAGTGATCCCGATTGCCTCGATCGATACGGCTCCGGCGCCGCGCGGCGGATGCTGGGAGCGGCTGCTGGCGATCCTCGACATCGCGCGCGAGGACTATGTGATCCAGCTCGATTCCGATATCGTCACGGTCGGTCCGGTGCCCGAGGTGGCCGCCGCGATCGAGTCCGGGCGCAGCTTCACCCTGCTGGGAGGCGAGGATTCGGTGCTGTCCGATCCTGCCCAGGTCGTTGCTTTCGCGCAGGAGCGCGCCGCGCTGCTGGCATCGATGGGCGAAACCAAGGTTCATCTGCAACTCGCGATCGAGCTGGCGATGGATCAGGTCGCGGTGCCGGGGCTGGCCTCGCCGCGCTATGTCCGTGGCTGCGCAGGCTTTGCCGGTTTCGCGCCCGATGCGGCGGGCCGCGCCCCGGCGCTGGCCTTTTCCGCCGAGGCCGAGCGGCTGGTGGGACCGCGCTGGAGCGAGTGGGGCAGCGAACAGGTCGCCTCCAACTTCGTGATCGCCAACCGGAGCGATCCGGTAA
>JAKOWQ010000243.1 GCA_029781465.1 Pseudomonadota bacterium | reverse complement strand
ATACCCCCACCTTCGACAACACCATCGTTGCGCTGGAAAAGTCCGGCCAGATGCTGACCCGCGTGCTCTATGTCTTTTCCGCGCTGACCAGCGCCAACACCAACGACACGCTCGACGCGATCGACAGCCGCACCGCACCCAAGCTTTCCGACATGCGCGATACGATCCTGCTCAACGACAAGCTGTTCGCGCGGATCAAGTATCTTCACGAGCGCCGCGCCGATCTGGGGCTTGAGGCCGATCAGATGCAGGTGCTCGAAGTCACTTATGACAACATGGTGCGCAACGGCGCGCTGCTGTCCGCCGCCGACAAGACCGAGCTGAAAAGCGTCAACGCCCGGCTTTCCACCTTGTCGACCGATTTCGGGCAAAAGCTGACCAAGGGCACCAAGGACGGCGCGCTGGCGTTTACCGACAAGCGCTGGCTGGCGGGGCTGTCCAAGGCCGATGTCGCCGCCGCGCAGAAGACGGCGGGGGATCGCGGTCTGCCCGCTGGCAGCTATGTCCTGCCGCTCCAGAACACCACGCAGCAGCCGCTGCTCGCCTCGATGGGCAACCGCGCCGCGCGCCAGGCGCTGTTCGAGCATAGCTGGATGCGCTCCGAGCGCGGCGACGCCAACGATACCCGCGCGCTGGTGCAGGAACTGGCCGAACTGCGCGCGCAGAAGGCCAAGCTGCTCGGTTATCCGGACTATGCCAGCTACGTCCTGACCAACCAGATGGCCCAGACCCCGGCCAAGGCGATCGGCTTCCTTGAGCAGATGGTCCCCGCCCTGGCTGCCGCCCAGCAGCGCGAGGCGGCCGAGCTCAACACCTTCATTCGCAAGGATGGCGGCAAGTTCACCGTCACCCCGGCGGACTGGGATTTCTATTCGGAGAAGCTCCGCAAGGCCAAATACGACCTCGACGAAAGCCAGATCAAGCCCTATCTTGAGATCACCAACGTGCTGGAAAATGGCGTTTTCTTTGCCGCCAACCAGCTCTATGGGCTGACTTTCAAGAAGCGCAGCGACATTCCGGTCTATCACCCCGATGTGACCGTCTACACCGTTTACGACGCCGACGGTTCGGAGCTGGCGCTATTCTATTTCGATCCCTGGAAGCGCGACAACAAGTCGGGTGGGGCGTGGATGTCGAACTTTGTCGATCAGACCACGCTGCTCGGCACCAAGCCGGTGGTGTTCAATGTCGAGAACTTCACCAAGCCCGCCCCCGGCCAGCCCGCGCTGATCAGCTGGGACGATGCCAGCACCATGTTCCACGAGTTTGGCCATGCGCTGCACGGGATGCTGTCCAACCAGCGCTATCCCTCGATCGCGGGCACCAACACCGCGCGCGATTTCGTGGAATTCCCCAGCCAGTTCAACGAAAACTGGATGACCGAGCCGCGGGTGCTGGCGAACTTCGCCAAGCATTACCAGACCGGCGCGCCGATGCCCGCCGCGCTGGTTGCCAAGATCGAGAAGGCCAAGCATTTCAACCAGGGCTATGCGCTGGGCGAGGTCGTCGCTGCGGCGCTGCTCGATCTCAAGTGGCACGCGCTGCCCGCCGATGCCGGCAAGCAGGATGTCGATGCCTTCGAAGCCAAGGCGCTGGGATCGACCGGGCTTGACGTGGCGCACGTGCCCACCCGCTATCGCACCAGCTATTTCCGCCACATCTGGGCCAACGGCTATGCCGCCGGGTACTATGCCTATTCGTGGACCGAAATGCTCGATCACGACGCCTTCGCATGGTTCGAGGCCAACGGCGGGATGACCCGCGCCAACGGCCAGCGCTTCCGCGACATGGTGCTCTCGAAGGGACACTCGCTGGATTATGCGCAGATGTACCGGGCTTTTGCCGGGCGCGATCCCAGCATCGAACCGATGCTCAAGGCGCGCGGGCTGAAGTAGGCTCCACCGCGAGCGCGCGCTGGCCCGGCTCGCCAAGCCAGCGCGCCCGCACACCCCAGACCCGCTCGATCGTTGCTTCGCCCAGCGCCTCGAGCGGAGGCGCATCGGCAACCAGCCGACCGCGATCGAGCACCAGCACCCGGTCGGCGAAGTTGGCGGCCTGGGCCAGATCGTGGAGTACCAGCACCACCCCCAGCCCCTGCCCGGCAAGCGCGCGCAGCTGGCCGAGCAGCGTCTGCTGATAGCCCAGATCGAGATTGGCCAGCGGCTCGTCGGCCAGCAGCCAGCGCGATGTGCCCGCGATCACCCGCGCGATCAGCGCCCGCGCGCGCTCCCCTCCCGAAAGCTGCGAGACGCGCCTCTGGCGCAAGGTTTCGAGGCTGAGCGTGGCGATCGCTGCGTCGATAGCGATGCGATCGGCCTCGGCGCCGCTGCGCCAGGGAAGGCGACCCAGCGAAACCAGCGTTTCCACCGTCAGATCCCAGGCCACCTCGCCCTCCTGCGGCAGATAGCCGATCTCGCAGGCTCGCTCGCGCGCGCTGCGCAGTTCGAGCGGCAAGCCATCGAGCAGGACATTGCGCCCGCCCATCAGCCCCGCAAGGCAGCGCAGCAGGCTGGATTTGCCCGCGCCGTTGGGGCCGCAGATCGCGGTCACCGCGCCGCGGTGCAATTCCATGCTGACGCCCGAGAGACGCCCGGGCAGCGAAAGATCCTGCGCGGCAAGGGTCATGCCAGCCGCCCCCGCATCCCCGCCAAGAGCGCGAGGAAGAACGGCGCCCCCAGCAGTGAGAGCGCGATCCCCAGCCGCAGCTCACCCTGGAGCGGCAACAGGCGGCACAGGCTGTCGGCCACCAGCACCAGCAGCGCCCCGCCCAGCGCCGAAGGCACGATCAGCGCGCCGGGGCGCCGGTCGGTAAAGGGACGCAGCAGGTGTGGCACCATCAGCCCTACGAAGCCGACGATTCCGGCCACCGCCACCCCCGATCCCACCGTCAGCCCCACGCCCAGGATCATCAGCGCCTGCAACCTTCCGGGCCGCACCCCGAGCGAGCGCGCAGCTTCCTCGCCCAGCGTCATGGCATCGAGCCCCGGCCCGGCCAGTGCCAGCACACCGATCCCTGCCAGCGTCAGCGGGGCGGCGATCCATACTTCGTGCCACGAACGGTCGGTCAGCGCGCCCATCAGCCAGGTGACGATCTCGCTCATCGCGAAGGGATTGGGCGCGAGGCTCAGCGCCAGGCTGGTCAGCGCGCCGGCCAGGCTGGAAATCATCATCCCGGTCAGGGTGAAAAGGATCACCGAACCGCCGCGCCCGGCGACCAGCGCCAGCAGCGTCATCGCTCCGGCGGCGCCCGTCAGCGCGAAGAGCGGCAGCGCCCACGGCTGCGCGGCATAGCCGCTCCAGAAACTCAGCACAGCCCCCAGCGCCGCGCCGGGGGCGATCCCGAACAGGCCGGGATCGGCCAGCGGATTGCGCAGATAGCCCTGCATCGCCGCCCCCGCCGCACCCAGCCCGGCGCCGATCGTAAGCGCCAGGACGATGCGCGGCGCGCGCAGTTCTGCCAGGATCGCCAGCGCGTTGCCACTGCCCGGATCGAACGGGTCGATCCACACCCGCCCCGCCAGCAGAGAGAACGGGACGGCCAGCAGCAGCGCGGCGATCAATAACGGGTTGAGCCGCCGGGTCATATGCTGCGTCGCGCCTGTCCCAGCCGATGCGCGGCGCGCACGATGGTCGGGCCGCCGCACCATAAAAGGCCGGGATCGAGCCTCTCGCGGCGGGTATCGGTCAGCCGTGAGAGCACGGGATGGGAGAGCAGCCGATCCTGGTTGGCGCGGCCATCCCCCGCCGCGAAGATTACTGCGGGAGGATCGGCCAGCATCACCTCAAGCGGAAGGTATTCGGCCTGATGCATGCCGCGCCGGGCGGCAGCATTGGCAAAGCCGGTGCGCACCAGCAGATCGGAAATCAGCGTATCCGCGCCCGCAACGATCCCGCCCGATTGCCAGACGATCGCGGGCATGGCCGGCCCTTGGGGCGCGCGATTGGCCGCGAGCGCTGCCTCGATCCGCGCCACCAGCGCCTCGCCGCGCTCGGGGTGTCCGGCCAGCGCGGCGATCCGGCGCACCTGTGCTTCGCTTTCCTTCACAGTGGGCGCGATCCCCACCGTTTCGAGCCGGATCGAAAGCCGCTCCAGCGCGGCGCGCGTCGCCGGAGCGATGAAACTGCCATCGAGCACCAGATCGGGGTGCAGCGCGGCAATCTCTTCCACCGTCCCGCCGGTTGCGGGAAAACGCCGCGCGGCGGCCAGATCCATCGAGCTTGCCGCCGGATCGCTGCTGTAGTGCGAGAGCGCCAGGATCTGGCGCGGATCGGCCACCTCGGCCAGGATCGCATCGGTGCAGGGATTGAGGCTGACGATCGTGGGCCGCACGCGGGCGCGCTCCTGCCCTGGCGCGGCGGCGCAGGCTGCCAGCGTCAGGGCAAGGATCGGGGCCGCGTGCTTCACCAGCGCGCCCTTACCCCGGCATAGGCCGATCGGCCATAGCTGCCGTAACCGGCCACCGTCTGGTAGCGAGTGTCGGTAATGTTCTCCACACGGCCATAAAGCTCGAAATGCTCGCCCAGCGGCAACGTGGCCCGCACGGTGGCCAGGGCATAGCCATCGAGCCGGGTGAAGTTTCCGGCATCGTCGAAGCTGTCCCCCGCCAACCGCAGATCGGCGCCCAGCACGAGCGCCGCCAGCGGCGTGGTCCAGTCTGCCGAGGCGAAGAGCGCGTGGCGCGGGCGCCGCGCCAGCTGGCTGCCGGTGGCGCGGTTGGTCGCATCGAGGAAGGTATAGGCGGCACGGACCGCAAGGCGCGGGCTGACCTGCGCCGTGCCTTCCAGCTCAAAGCCCTGCGCGCGGGCGCGCCCGACATTGAAATAGCCCGAGGGCCAGAGGTAATCGATCAGGTTGGTGCTGTCGCGGCGGAACAGCGTGGCGGAAAGGCGCAGGCCGCCTGCGCGGCTGCCATATTCGATGCCCCCGTCGAAGGCGCGGCTTTCCTCGGGCTTCAGCGCGGTGTTCCCGCCATAGCCATAGAGCTGGTAGAGCGTCGGGGCCTTGAACCCCTGCCCCCAGGAAGCGATCAGGCGCAGGTTTCCGCCCAGATCGAAACTGCCGTTGGCGCCGAAGGTCCAGTGGCTGCCGAACCGGTCGTGATCGTCGATCCGCGCACCGGCGGTCAGATCAAGCCGATCGCCATGATAGCCCAGCAGCGCATGCGCACCCACAATCCGCGCGGTCTGGCGAGGATCGAAACTGGTGGAGAACCGCGACCAGTCGCCGTCGGCCCCGAAATCGAGCGTCACCCCATCGGCCAGATCGGCGCGGCCCTTGGCATCGGCATGGATCGAACGCCCGCTGGTCTGATAGTTCGGTGCCGTTCCAAAGGTGGGATCGAAATAAGCGCGGCGGGTATCGGACAGGGCCAACCCGCCGCTCAGTTCGATCCCGCTGTCCGCATATTCCAGCCCGACCCGTCCAGAGCCTTGCTGGGTGGTCTGGTATTCGGGGGTATCGGCAAAGCTGTAGCTGGGCGGCGGAAAGCCGTCGAAATCGATCCTGCTATCGGCATAGCGACCGGCTGCGGTCAATGTCAGGCTGTCAGACAGGTCGAAGTGCCCGCGCCCGCCCAGACGCCACTGGCGAAAGGGATCGGCTTCCGTGCCAGCCGCATAGGCCGAGATCCCGTCGCTGCGGGTATAGCCGCCGCTCAGCGCCAGGCCATAGCGCTCGCCCGCAAGTCCGCCCTGGAGCTGCGCGTCGAGCGTATCGTGGGCGCCGTATTCGATCGAGGCGCGCGCGCCGCTGCGCTCGTCGCTGGTCACGGCCAGCACACCGCCAATCGCCTCGCTGCCCCAGGCCAGACTGTTTGGCCCGCGCAGCAGCTCGATCCGCCCGACCCCGCCGCTCAGCAGCGTACCAAGATCGAAACCGCCAGAAGGCGCAGCGGTATCGGTCATGCGGATGCCGTCGATCATCACCAGAAGCTGTTCGGAATTGGCGCCGCGCACGAACAGGCTGGTCTGGCTGCCAAGGCCGCCGCTGCGGGCCAGGGTCACGCCGGGCAGGCGTTCGATCGCGCGGGTGATGTCGGCGCCCTGGATGCGTTCCATATCCGCAGCGGTAACAACGGCAATGGATTGCCCGCTGCTGACGCGTTTTGACCACAGACCGGTGGCGGTTACGGTGATCTCGGCGTCAGGAAGAGCGCGGGCGCCGTCGATGCAGCAATCGATGACTTCGCCATCCTTGGTCAGCCACGGTCCACTATAGGATTCGAGTGGCCTTTTTCCCTGGGCCAGGGCAGGCGAAGCGGCGGCCAATGAACAACTCAGCAAAAACAGATATTTCACGCGCAATACTCCCGTCATGAACGAATGCCGTCCATGGCGTGAGCACCCGCGCGAATTCGCGGGGGCCTCGCTGCATTCCGGTACACCCCGCCCGGCGCGGAACGACCGTCAGGGGCAGGTCTCCTGGCTCCCGGATCAATGCCTTGCGCCCGCCTTCCCGCCCTTCGACACGCTCAGGACAGTGGCATGTGGGGCGCAACGCTCCCCGGTCACAGTTGCGGGGGCAGCGGAGGATTGGCACCTCCTTCCCTCTTCGGTCCGGAAAACCGGACAACCCATGACGCGCGGTGTCCATATTCGGGGGCCGCGAACATGGCAAGCGGAGAGGCGAATGCGCCGTTTCTTAACCGCTTAAGGCTATCGGCAGGGATCGTCCCGCTTCGGCACGGCGCCAATTCGGCGGATGCAGGCAGGGCGCAACCGGATTACGCGCGGAGGCGCGTAAGCCACACGAGGACCGATGCAGCAGAACTACGCCCTTCCCTATGAACCGCGACCGCGCGATTTTTCCGCGCGTTTGCCGCGCCGGGGCGCGCGCACGGTGGGGATGCGCAAGGGGCGGCGGCACATGGGGCGCCGCGCGCTGGTGCTGCTGGCGGCGATCGCGGTGCCCGCGCTGGCTGCGCCCGATCAGTGGGGCAGTTTTTCCATCGGCAGTGCCGGCAAGGCAGAGCTGCAGATCGAACCGATGCCGTTTGAGCGCAGCGGAGACAGCTTTCCGGGTTCGGCCTTCTATTATCTCGCCAGCGAAACCACCGAAAGCTCTGGCAACGCGCTGGTGGAAACAACCGGCGGGGCAATCGCCAATGCAATCGGCGGGCCGATTGCCCGCTCGTTCCGGATCGACAATTCGGGCGTCGATCGCAGCCGCGCGCTCGATTGCCTGACCGCCGCGGTCTATTACGAAGCCGCCAGCGAGCCCGATCAAGGCCAGCGCGCGGTGGCTCAGGTAGTGCTCAACCGCGTGGCCCATCCATCCTATCCCAAGACCGTTTGCGGCGTGGTCTATCAGGGTTCGGAACGCAGCACCGGATGCCAGTTCAGCTTCACCTGCGACGGGGCGCTTTCGCGCCGCCCCAGCGCCTACTTCTGGGACCGGGCGCGGCGGGTGGCGGCGGCGGCACTTTCGGGCGCGGTCGAACCCTCGGTCGGCCTTGCCACCCATTACCACACCATCGCGGTGCATCCCTATTGGGCGCCCAGCCTGAACTACCTGATCACGGTCGGCGCGCACCGCTTCTACAGCTTCAAGGGACGCGCGGGCGATGCCGGGGCCTTCCGCTTTGCCTATGGCGGGGGCGAACCATCGGCCGCGCCGCACCCGCACAGCAATACCGCGCAGACCACCGGCGAAGATCCGGCGCTCGATCCGCTGGCCCTGCAGCGCGCCTATGAGGCAGGCCTGAAGAGCGCCCAGGGCACCGGCGAAACCGCCACGCCGCGCGCGGCCGCTGCTCCGGCCTATTCGCAGGACGTCAGGGAGCGCGGGGGCGATGCGCTCTATCGCGGTGACAAGTTGCCCGGCTCGGACGGGGTGCGCCCGGAATACCAGCAATCGGGGCAATGGATCGCCAGGCCGGGCGGCTGACGGCACTCGCCCGTCACCCCTTGGTTAAGCGATAGCAACCATAGTGTCACACCAAGGCTTAGCTCCGGCTGTGTAGAGCGCAGGGCAATGACGATCCGCTTCGCCGCCCCCCGCCCCGCCGCCATCTGTTCCAGCACCGCAATGGGCCTGGGTCTGCGCCGCAAGGCGGCAAACGATAACGGCGATATGACCACGCCCGATCACGTTTTGCGCGATGCGCTCAAGCATTTCGCCGTCCACGGGCTGGGCGCGGCGCAGCAGGCCCGGCTTGAAGCCGAGCGCGCCTGGCACGAGGGCCGCCACGAAGAGTATCGCCACTGGCTCGAAATCTGCCGCCGGTTCGACCGGCGCATGGCCCGCGCACTCGCCGCGCGGCTGGAAGGCAGACCGAGCACGAATCTCGGCTGAGGGCATTTCCCTTACGGCATCGCCAATGACCGCCAGGCTGGCGGTCGCTTCGCCGCGACCGAAGCTCGCCTTGCATGCCATTATTGCAATTGCGAACTATTATCACTAAATATTTGCTCTGTCGACTTTTCCTCGCTTGCAATCACCCGGACTCGCGCCTACGGCACGCTTCGATCAACCGGTGGCCCGCGCTCCAGCGGGATGGAATGGGCTGCCTTTGTGCCTGACGTGATCCCGCATTCCAGGGAAGGACATCGTCGCAAATGGCTCGCAAGAAGATTGCCCTCGTCGGCGCCGGGATGATCGGCGGCACTCTGGCCCACCTCGCCGCCAAGAAGGAACTGGGCGATATCGTCCTGTTCGACATTGCCGAGGGCATGCCCCAGGGCAAGGCGCTGGATCTGGCGCAGTGCGGCCCGGTCGAAGGCTTCGATGCCAATATCAAGGGCACCAACGACTATGCCGATCTGGCCGGGGCCGATGTGGTGATCGTCACCGCCGGTGTGCCGCGCAAGCCGGGCATGAGCCGCGACGACCTGCTCGGCATCAACCTGGGCGTGATGAAGGCCGTGGGCGAAGGGATCAAGAACCACTGCCCCGACGCTTTCGTGATCTGCATCACCAATCCGCTCGACGCCATGGTCTGGGCGCTGCGCGAATTTTCGGGCCTGCCCGCCAACAAGGTGGTCGGCATGGCCGGCGTGCTGGATTCGGCGCGTTTCGCCACCTTCCTTGCCTGGGAATTCGGCGTCTCGGTCAAGGACGTCAACGCCTTCGTGCTGGGCGGCCACGGCGATACCATGGTGCCGGTGCTCGAATATTCGACCGTCAGCGGCGTTCCCGTCACCGACCTGGTCAAGATGGGCAAGTCGTCGAAGGCGCGGCTCGACGAAATCGTTGCCCGCACCCGCAGCGGCGGCGGCGAAATCGTCGGCCTCTTGAAGACCGGCTCGGCCTATTACGCCCCCGCCACCAGCGCGATCGCCATGGCCGAAGCCTACCTTGGCGACCAGAAGCGCATCCTGCCCTGCGCGGTTTACGTTAACGGCAAGTACGGCCTCGACGGGCTTTATGTCGGCGTGCCGGTGGTGATCGGCGCGAACGGCGCCGAAGAAGTGATCGAAATCGCGCTGGACGATGAAGCCAAGGCCAACTTCCAGGTCTCGGTCGATGCGGTCAAGGAACTGCTGGTGGCCTGCAAGGGCATCGAGCCGTCGCTGGCCTGAGCCCTTCCCCAGGAGATTCGAGACATGTCCATCCTCGTCAACAAGAACACCAAGGTCATCACCCAGGGGATGACCGGCGCCACCGGTTCGTTCCATACCCAGGCGGCGCTCGATTACGGCACGCAGATGGTCGCGGGCGTCACCCCCGGCAAGGGCGGGACCGAGCACATCGGGCTGCCGCAGTTCGATAGCGTTGCCGAAGCGAAGGCGGCGACCGGAGCGACCGCTTCGTGCATCTACGTACCGCCCCCTGGCGCGGCCGATGCGATCCTGGAGGCAATCGATGCCCAGATCGAGCTGATCGTGTGCATCACCGAGGGTATTCCGGTGCTCGACATGGTCCGCGTCAAGCGCGCGCTTTCGGGCAGCAAGAGCCGTCTGATCGGCCCCAACTGCCCCGGTGTGCTGACGCCCGGCGAATGCAAGATCGGAATCATGCCTGGTTCGATCTTCAAGAAGGGCAGCGTCGGCGTGGTCAGCCGTTCGGGCACGCTGACCTATGAAGCCGTGTTCCAGACCAGCAACATCGGCCTGGGCCAGACCACCGCGGTGGGCATCGGCGGCGATCCGGTCAACGGCACCAACTTCATTGACGTGCTCGAGCTGTTCCTGGCTGATGAGGAAACCAAGTCGATCATCATGATCGGCGAGATCGGCGGCAGCGCCGAGGAAGAGGCCGCCCAGTTCCTGCGCGATGAAGCCAAGCGTGGCCGCCGCAAGCCGATGGCCGGGTTCATCGCCGGGCGCACGGCGCCTCCGGGCCGCCGCATGGGCCATGCCGGGGCGATCGTCTCGGGCGGACAGGGCGGCGCCGAAGACAAGATCGCGGCGATGGAAGCGGCGGGCATCCGCGTTTCCTCCTCCCCCAGCCTGCTGGGCGAGACGCTGGCCGAAGCGCTCAAGGAATTTGCCTGAGTGTAAACCCGTGCCCGGTGCCTAGGCGCCGGGCAACCACATTTCGGGCAAAAGCGAATTCCTCCCCGGGAGCGCAAAGGCCCCTGATGTAGCGAAGCAGAAGAGGGCAGTTGCGATGGGCAACGAAAGCCACGATTTCCTCCCCGACGATCCGCAGCCCGGCCCCAGCTGGGCGCGGCCCGACTGGCGCGGCGCCGAAGACGATCTGACCCAGGCGCTCGACCCGACGCAGATGCAAGTCGCGATCAAGGCGGCGGCCAGGGGCGGCGAGGCACTGGATCCGCACGCGATCGAGGAAGCCGCGGCGGATTCGATCCGGGCGATGATGCTGGTGCGCACCTACCGCGTGCGCGGGCATCTTGGCGCTGATCTCGATCCCCTGGGGCTTTCGCACCAGAACCTGCCGGCCGATCTCGATCCGGCCTATCACGGCTTCACCGGCGCGGCGCTCGATCGCAAGGTCTATCTCGGCGGCACGCTTGGCCTCGAATGGGCGACGGTGCGCGAACTGGTGGCGGTGCTGCGGCAGAATTACTGCGGCAAGGTCGGCTTCGAATACATGCACATCGCCGATGTCGAGGAGCGCCGCTTCATCCAGGACCGGATCGAGGGCGGCGACAAGAGCATCGACTTTACCCCCGAGGGCAAGAAGGCGATCCTGGGCGCGGTGATCCGCGGCGAGCAGTACGAAAAGTTTCTCGGCCGCAAATACGTCGGCACCAAGCGCTTCGGGCTGGACGGCGGTGAGGCGATGATCCCGGCGCTTGAAGCGGTGATCAAGTACGGCGGATCGCGCGGCGTGCGCGAGATCGTTTACGGCATGGCGCACCGCGGGCGGCTCAACGTGCTCGCCAACGTGCTGGCCAAGCCCTATCGCGTCATCTTCCACGAATTCTCGGGCGGCACGGCCAATCCCGAGGATGTCGGCGGTTCGGGCGACGTCAAGTATCACCTGGGCACCAGCGCCGATCGCGAGTTCGACGGGATCAAGGTGCACATGAGCCTGGTCCCCAACCCCAGCCACCTTGAAACGGTCGATCCGGTGGTGCTGGGCAAGGTCCGCGCCAACCAGGCCTTCCGCGACGATATCGGCCCCGGCAAGCACAAGCAGGTGCTGCCCGTGCTGATCCACGGCGACGCGGCCTTTGCCGGGCAGGGGATCGTCTGGGAATGCTTCGGCTTTTCGGGAGTGCGCGGCTACAACACCGGCGGCTGCATCCACTTCGTGGTCAACAACCAGATCGGCTTTACCACCAGCCCGCAGTTCAGCCGTGGATCGCCCTATCCCTCCGACGTCGCCAAGGGCGTCCAGGCACCGATCCTGCACGTCAACGGCGATGATCCCGAGGCGGTGACCTTCGCCTGCAAACTGGCGATCGACTATCGCCAGACTTTCGGGCGCGACATCGTGGTCGACATGTGGTGCTATCGCCGCTTCGGCCACAACGAAGGCGATGAGCCGGGCTTTACCCAGCCGCTGATGTATCAGAAGATCCGCCAGCATCCGCCGGTCAGCCAGGTCTATGCCCACCGCCTGATCGGCGAAGGGGTGATCGACTCCAACCACGCGGGCGAGGTCGAATCCCACTTCATCGCCACGCTGGAAACCGAGTTCGAGGCGGCCAAGAGCTACAAGTCCAACCATGCCGACTGGTTCGCCGGACGCTGGACCGGGCTGCACGCCCCCGCCGACCCCGAAACCGCACGCCGCAACATCCACAGCGGGATCGAACAGAAGCTGTTTGACAGCCTGGGCCGGACGCTGACCACCATTCCCGATACGCTCCAGGTCCACAAGACGCTGGCCCGCGTGATCGACGCCAAGCGCGAGATGTTCACCAGCGGCCAGGGTTTTGACTGGGCGACGGCCGAGGCTTTGGCCTTCGGCAGCCTGGTTTCCGAAGGCTACAACGTGCGCCTTTCGGGCCAGGATTCGGGCCGGGGCACGTTCAGCCAGCGCCACGCGGTGTGGGTCGACCAGAGCGACGAGCACAAATACGTGCCGCTCACCACCGTGCCGCACGGCAAGTTCGAGGTGCATGACAGCCCGCTGAGCGAATACGGCGTTCTGGGCTTCGAATACGGCTATGCCAGCGCCGATCCCAAGACCCTGGTGCTGTGGGAAGCGCAGTTCGGCGATTTCGCCAACGGCGCGCAGATCATGATCGACCAGTACATCGCCGCCTCCGAGGCCAAGTGGCTGCGCGCCAACGGGCTGGTACTGCTGCTGCCGCACGGGTTCGAGGGCCAGGGGCCGGAGCACTCCTCGGCCCGCCTGGAGCGCTACCTTCAGCTCTGTGCGCAGGACAACATGCAGGTGTGCAACATCACCAGCCCGGCGAATTACTTCCACGTTCTGCGCCGGCAGATGCACCGCCCGTTCCGCAAGCCGCTGATCATCATGACCCCCAAGAGCCTGCTGCGCCACCCAATGGCCAAGAGCGAGGCCAGCGAATTCGTCGGTGAGGCGCACTTCAAGCGCATCCTGTCCGACCGCAACGGGGCTGCCGACAAGGACACGCGCCGGGTCGTGCTGTGTTCGGGCAAGGTCGCCTATGATCTGATGGAAGCGCGCGATGCTGAAGGCACCAAGGACGTCCAGATCATCCGCCTCGAACAGCTCTATCCCTTCCCCGGCGAGCCGCTGGCGCTGCGCTTTTCCAGGATGCCCAATCTGGAAGAGGTGGTCTGGTGCCAGGAGGAGCCGAAGAACAACGGATCGTGGTTCTTCGTCGAAAGCCTGATCGAGGAAGCGCTGATCGCGGCCAAGTGCAAGGTGACCCGCCCGCGCTATGCCGGCCGTGTCGCCAGCGCCTCGCCGGCAACGGGCCTCGCCAGCCGCCATGTCAGCGAACAGGGCGCGCTGATCAGCCACGCGCTCGGCACCTCGGTCCGCACCGAAATCCGCCGCAGGAAGAAAGCCTGAGGAACCAGCAAGATGTCCACAGAAGTCAAAGTCCCCACCCTGGGTGAATCCGTATCCGAAGCAACCATCGGCGAATGGCTAAAGCAGCCGGGTGAAGCGGTCGCGGCCAACGAGCCGATCGCCAGTCTTGAAACCGACAAGGTTGCGGTCGAAGTGCCCGCGCCGGTCGCGGGGGTCATGGGCCAGCACCTGGCCAAGGTGGGCGATAACGTTTCGGTCGGCGCGGTGATCGCCACGATCGAAGCCGGCTCTGGCGTGGCGGCGGCTCCTGCCGCGGCAGCTGCACCTGCTCCGACGGCGAGCGCAGCTGCGCCTGCTGGCGAAGCCGCCACGCTTTCTCCCGCGGTGCGCCGCGCGGTGCTGGAACACGGGATCGATCCCGCCACGGTCAAGGGCACCGGCAAGGACGGACGGATCACCAAGGAAGACGTCGTCGCCGCGGCCCAGGCCAAGAGCGCGGCGCCCGCTGCGGCCGCTGCTGCGCCCGCCGCGCCCGCCGCCCCGGCAGGGGATCGCGGCGAGGAACGCGTCAAGATGACCCGCCTGCGCCAGACCGTGGCCAAGCGGCTCAAGAGCGCGCAGGAAACCGCCGCGCTGCTGACCACCTTCAACGATTGCGACATGTCGGCGGTGATCGACGCGCGTAACCGCTACAAGGACGTGTTCGAGAAGAAGCACGGGGTGAAGCTGGGCTTCATGTCGTTCTTCGCCAAGGCAGCGTGCCTCGCGCTCAAGGACATTCCGGGCGTCAACGCCCAGATCGATGGCGATGAGATCGTCTATTTCCCTTATGTCGACCTGTCGGTAGCGGTTTCGGCGCCCAATGGGCTGGTCGTGCCGGTGGTCCGCAATGTCGACCAGATGGGCTTTGCCGATATCGAAAAGGCCATCGCCGATCTCGGCAAGCGCGCCAAGGAGGGCACGCTGACCATGGCCGACATGCAGGGCGGCACCTTCACCATCTCCAACGGCGGGATCTTCGGCGGGCTGATGAGCACGCCAATCATCAACCCGCCGCAGTCGGCGGTGCTGGGCCTGCACCGGATCGAGGACCGTCCGGTGGTGCGTGACGGGCAGATCGTGATCCGTCCGATGATGTACCTCGCGCTCAGCTACGACCACCGCCTGATCGACGGGCGCGAGGCGGTGACCGCGCTCAAGACCATCAAGGAAGCGATCGAGGATCCCACTCGCCTGCTGATCGACCTCTGAGGACAGGACCATGGCTGAATTCGACTATGACGTGATCTTCATCGGCGCCGGTCCCGGCGGCTATGTCGGCGCGATCCGCGCGGCGCAGCTGGGGCTGAAGACGGCCTGTGTGGAAAGCCGCGAGACGCTGGGCGGGACCTGCCTCAACGTCGGCTGCATCCCTTCCAAGGCGCTGCTCCACGGTTCGGAGAAGTTCGAGGAAGCCGCCAACGGCACCCTCGCCCGCTATGGCGTGAAGCTGGGCAAGGTCGAGCTCGATCTCGCCGCCTTGCAGGCTGACAAGGCCGATGCGGTCAAGGGGCTGACCGGCGGGATCGAATACCTGTTCAAGAGGAACAAGGTCGATTGGCTCAAGGGCACCGGCGCATTCAAGGACGCCCACACCGTGACCGTTGCGGGCAAGGATTACACCGCGAAGGAAGTGGTGATCGCCACGGGTTCCAGCGTTACGCCGCTGCCGGGCGTGGAAGTCGATAACGACAAGGGCGTGATCGTCGATTCCACTGGCGCGCTGGCGCTGGGCAAGGTGCCTTCGCACCTGGTAGTGATCGGCGGTGGGGTGATCGGGCTGGAGCTCGGTTCGGTCTGGCGGCGCCTGGGGGCCAAGGTCACCGTGGTCGAATTCCTCGACCAGCTGCTGCCGGGAATGGACGGCGACATCCGCAAGGAAGCCGCCAGGATCTTCAAGAAGCAGGGCATGGAGCTGAAGCTGGGCACCAAGGTGACCGGCGCCTCGGTCAAGGGCAAGAAGGCCACGCTGACACTCGAACCCGCGGCCGGGGGCGCGGCCCAAACGATCGAGGCGGATTGCGTTCTGGTTGCCATCGGTCGCCGCCCGAACGTGGCGGGCCTTGGCCTTGAGAACATCGGCCTTGAGCTCAACCAGCGCGGCCAGATCGAAACCGGCCACGATTTCCGCACCAAGGTGGATGGCGTGCGCGCGATCGGCGACGTCATTCCGGGGCCGATGCTGGCTCACAAGGCCGAGGACGAGGGCATCGCCGTGGCCGAATACATCGCCAGCGGGGTGGGCATCGTCAATCACGCGGTGATCCCCGGCGTGGTCTATACCATGCCCGAATTCGCCGGGGTCGGGCTGACCGAGGAAGCGGCGAAGGAAGCCGGGCACGCAGTCAAGGTCGGCAAGTTCCCGATGATGGCCAACAGCCGCGCCAAGACCAACCACGAGCCCGAAGGCTTCGTGAAGGTGATCGCCGATGCCCAGACCGACAAGGTGCTGGGCGCCTGGATGATCGCCTCGGTCGCGGGGACGATGATTGCCCAGGTCGCCCAGGCGATGGAATTCGGCGCCACCAGCGAGGACATCGCCTATACCTGCCACGCCCACCCGACCCATTCCGAAGCGGTCAAGGAAGCGGCGATGGGGGT
>JAKOWQ010000228.1 GCA_029781465.1 Pseudomonadota bacterium | reverse complement strand
TGGATCACCAACGCTACCTATGCCGACACCCTGGTGGTCTATGCCAAGACCGCGCACGAGGCCGGATCGCGCGGGATCACCGCCTTTCTGATCGAGAAGGACGACGAGGGTTTCTCGATCGGCCAGAAGATCGACAAGATGGGGATGCGCGGCAGCCCCACCGCCGAGCTGGTGTTCAGCGATTGCTTCGTTCCCGAAGAGCGGATCATGGGGCCCCTGCATGGCGGGGTCGGCGTGCTGATGTCCGGCCTCGATTACGAGCGCGTGGTGCTCGCCGGTCTCCAGCTCGGGATCATGCAGGCCTGCCTCGACACCGTCATCCCCTATGTCCGCGAGCGCAAGCAGTTCGGCAAGCCGATCGGTGCGTTCCAGCTGATCCAGGCCAAGGTGGCCGACATGTACGTCGCGCTGCAATCGGCCCGCGCCTATACCTATGCGGTCGCGAAAAGCTGCGATGCCGGGCAGACCACCCGCTTCGACGCGGCGGGCGCGATCCTGCTGGCGAGCGAAAACGCCTTCCGCGTTGCGGGCGAGGCGGTGCAGGCATTGGGCGGCGCGGGCTATACCAGGGACTGGCCGGTCGAGCGCTACCTGCGCGATGCCAAGCTGCTCGACATCGGCGCGGGGACCAACGAGATCCGCCGGATGCTGATCGGGCGGGAATTGATTGGGGCGGCGGGATGACCGCCCCCACCCTCCCCTCCACCCTCAACCCCGAAGACCCGCAGGCTCAGGCCCGCACGGCGCACAACCGAGCTTTGGCCGAGGAGCTGCGCGCCAAGGTGGCCGAGGCGGCGCTGGGCGGCTCCGAGAAAGCGCGCGAACGGCACACTTCGCGCGGCAAACTCCTACCAAGAGAACGCGTCGAACGCCTGCTCGATCCCGGCTCGCCCCTGCTCGAGATCGGCCAGCTCGCCGCTTGCGATATGTATGAGGGCGAGGTTCCCGGCGCGGGGATCATCACCGCGATCGGCCGCGTTTCGGGCCGCCAGTGCATGATCGTTGCCAACGATGCCACGGTGAAGGGCGGCACCTATTACCCGATGACGGTCAAGAAGCATCTGCGCGCGCAGGAGATTGCCGAGGCCAACCGCCTGCCGTGCATCTATCTGGTCGACAGCGGCGGGGCCAACCTGCCGCACCAGAGCGAGGTGTTTCCGGATCGCGATCACTTCGGGCGGATATTCTTCAACCAGGCCAACATGTCGGCAAAGGGCATTCCCCAGATCGCCTGCGTGATGGGATCGTGCACCGCGGGCGGGGCCTATGTGCCGGCGATGAGCGACGAGACTGTGATCGTGCGCGAACAGGGCACGATCTTCCTGGCCGGACCGCCGCTGGTCAAGGCCGCCACAGGGGAAGAGATCAGCGCCGAGGATCTGGGCGGGGGCGATCTTCATGCCCGCAAGAGCGGCGTGGTCGACCATCTCGCCGAGAACGACGAACATGCCCTCACCATCGTGCGCGATATCGTATCGCACCTTGGCGCCAACACCGGCGCGGTGGGGCACCTTGCGCGCGAAGAGCCGCTCGCGCCGAAATACGAAGCCGATGAGCTCTATGCGCTGATCCCCGAAGACGTGCGCGCGCCCTATGACGTTCACGAGGTCATCGCCCGGATCGTCGATGGCAGCCTCTTTCACGAGTTCAAGGCACATTACGGCGCTACGCTGGTCTGCGGCTTCGCCCATATCTGGGGCATGCCGGTGGCGATCCTGGCCAACAACGGGGTGCTGTTCAGCGAGAGCGCGGTCAAGGGCGCGCACTTTATCGAGCTGGCCTGCCAGCGGCGCATTCCGCTGCTGTTCCTGCAGAACATCTCTGGCTTCATGGTCGGCGGCAAGTACGAGGCCGAGGGGATCGCGAAGCACGGCGCCAAGCTGGTCACCGCAGTCGCCACGGCCACAGTGCCCAAGATCACCGTGCTGATCGGCGGCAGCTTCGGCGCGGGCAATTACGGCATGTGCGGGCGGGCCTATTCCCCGCGCTTCCTGTTCACCTGGCCCAACGCGCGAATCTCGGTGATGGGCGGCGAGCAGGCGGCGAGCGTGCTGGCCACTGTCCACCGCGATGCCGACAAGTGGACGCCGGAAGAGGCCGAAGCGTTCAAGGCCCCGATCCGGGCGAAATACGAGGACGAGGGCAACCCCTATCACGCCACCGCGCGGCTGTGGGATGACGGGGTGATCGACCCCGCGCAGACCCGCGACGTGCTGGGGCTGGCCCTGGCCGCGACATTGGAAGCTCCGATCCCCGATCGGCCCGCGTTCGGCGTATTCCGGATGTAGCTCTCCCATTCTCCCGCGAAGCTGCTAAGCCTTGGCGCGGAGAGGGGAGAAAGTATGGACGCCGCGATAGACCGGCCGCCATCGCTGCTGTCGCGCCTGGTCAAGGCGGCGCTGCTCTGGCTGTATCGCCGCAAGGGCTGGACGCTGGTTGAGATCAGCCAGCCGCCCCGGCGCTGCGTGATCCTTGGCGTACCGCACACGTCCAACTGGGATTTCGTGTTCTTCCTTGGCGCGACCTGGCAACTGGGGATCGCACCGGCCTTTATGGGCAAGCATAGCCTGTTCCGCTGGCCGATGACGCGTTTCATGTTCGACATGGGTGGAGTGCCGGTCAACCGCACGATCAAGGCCAACTACGTCGATCAGGTAGTGGGCGCTTTCGCCCGGCGCGAAGATCTGGCCCTGGTGATCGCGCCCGAGGGGACGCGCAGCTCGAAAGGGGCCTGGCGCTCGGGTTTTTACCATATCGCACTGGGCGCGGGCGTCCCGCTGGTCCCGGCCTGGGTTGACAATGCCACCATGACCGGCGGAATCGGCGAGCCGCTGATGCCCAGCGGCGATTACGCCGCCGACATGGCAAAGCTGCTCGCCTTTTACCGCGCGCGAATACCCGGGCATCCGCGCTGGGATGTTCTGGAAGCATCGCTGATGGGCAGGAAAGGAGCCGAACATGGCTGACGCCTTGCTGGTCAACGCCGCTGTACTTGGCGCGCTGATGCTGGCCATGTGGCGCCTGGCGGTGCGGATCGGCGATGTATCCTTCATCGACGCCGTGTGGGGCGCAGGCATGGCGCTGCTCGCGCTGACCAGCTGGTTGCTGGCGGAACAGCCGGGAACCCGCGCCACCATGATTGCGGCAATGACGGTGATCTGGGGGCTGCGGCTATGCCTGCACCTGCTTGGTCGCTGGCGCACCAGTGGCGAGGATCCGCGCTATGCCCGCATGCTTGGCAAGGACCGCGAGCGGGGGCGCTATGCGGGCGCGGCGCTCAGGCGAGTCTTTCTCCCCCAGGCGCTTTTGCTTTACCTCACCTGCCTCCCCGCGCAGCTGGGCGTACTGGCCAGCAGCGACGCGCCGATCGATCCGCTGGCCCAGGCAGGATTGTTCCTGTGGCTGCTGGGCATGGTGTTCGAGGTGAAGGGCGATGCCCAGCTCAAGGCGTTTCGCGCCGATCCCGCGAACCGGGGCAAGGTGCTCGATAGCGGGCTGTGGCGCTATACCCGCCACCCCAACTACTTCGGCGATTGCTGTGTGTGGTGGGGCATCTGGCTGGCCGCAGCCGAGGCGGGCTGGGCGATCGCGCTCGCAGCCCTGCCCGGCCCCCTGTTCCTGACCTTCACGCTCACCCGCTGGTCGGGCAAGCCACTGCTCGAAAAGGGGTTGATGAAGAACCGCCCCGGCTATGCCGCCTATGCCGCGCGCACATCGGGCTTCATTCCCTGGCCCCCTAAGGACTGACCTCGATGGCGCGCTGTTCGTCGCTGACCGCGCGGGCCGGTGAAACCTTGAGCCAGGCCTCGAGCGCGTCGAGATCGGACATGCCGATCGTCGCCTCGCGCTGCGCGGCCAGCGCGGTGAAGCTGTCGCCGCCCTGGGCAAGGAAATTGTTGCTGGTAACGCGGTAGGTCGCACCCGGATCGATCGGCTGGCCATCGAGCGTCATCGCCACGATCCGCTCGCCCACCGGGCGCGAACGATCGTAGCGGAAGGAAAATCCCGCCGAAACCGCCAGCACCTGTTCAGGACCCTGCGTATCGAACCCCTGTTCGAGCACAGCCTTGAGCTGCGCCCCGGTCAGACTTTGGGTGACCAGCACATTGTTGAAAGGCTGCACCGCATAGATGTCGCCGAAGGTGACTGCCCCGTCGGCGGCGGGAACCAGCGCCGCACGGATCCCGAACGGATTCATCAGCGCGATCTGCGCGCCCGCGCTGCGGGTCGCGGCAAGCTGGGCATCGGCGATCAGGTTGCCCAGCGCGCGGCCGCTGGCCGGGCCGGTAAGTGCGCCAACCGGGCGCCGGGCATAGGTGCCCGCCGCCTCGACATAGGTGCCGACATAGGCCGCGACATCGGGGCGGGGGGCGAAGCGCGGGTAGAGCATGCTCGGCTCAACCGCGCCGCGCGATCCGGTGTACCCCTGGCTCTGGACGATCACGTTGCTGGCCCGCTTTGCCACCACCCTCCCGGCCTTGGGGTCGATGTCGAGCTCGATATCGGTCACCAGCTCGCCATAGACCCCGGCGCTGGTCAGCAGCAGCGGATGCGCGGGATTGAGCGCGGCGTAATCGCAGACATAGGCCTTGTGGGTATGGCCCGAGACCACCAGATCGACCCGCGGATCGAGCCGGTCGAGGATCGGGCGGATCTCGCCGGTCAGGCCATCGCAGCCACCCGGATTGCCGCTGCTGGCCTGGCTGCCGCCCTGGTGAATCAGCACCACCACCGCGTCAGCCCCCTTGGCCTTGAGCCGGGGTACCAGCGCATTGATCGCATCGGCCTCGTCACCGAAGGTCAGTCCCTTGATCCCGCCGGGCGCAACCAGTTCGGGCGTGCCCTTCAGCGTCAGGCCGATAATCCCGACCTTGACCCGGGTGCGGCCCTTGCCGAAGGTGCGGATCGCGCTGGCGGGAAACAGCGTCTTGCCGCTTTCGGTGCGGGTGGAGGCGGACAGGAAAGCGAACTTCGCCCCGCCGAACTGCTCGACCGCGCAGGGCTGACGCGGAGTGTTCTGCCCGCAGCCCCCGTTCTGCATCCGCAGCAGTTCGGTGCGGCCGCGATCGAATTCGTGGTTGCCGACGGCGTTGAAATCGAGCCCGATCCGGTTGGCAACGCCGATCGCCGGTTCGTCGAGGTAGAGCGAAGAGGAAAGCTGCGAGGCCGAAATCAGATCGCCGGCCGAAACCACCAGATGATTGGGGTGCCTGGCCTTTACCGTGTCGACCGCGCTGGCCAGCCAGGCCGCGCCGCCCGCCGGCACCTGCACCGTTCCGCCCTTGCCGTCGGGCGCGCTCACCGCCTGGCGCGGCGGCTCAAGCGCGCCGTGAAAATCGTTGATGGCAACGATCCCGACCGTGACCGGTGCCACAGGTGCGGCCGATCGCGGCGCAGCCTGCCCGGCACAGGCGGCCAGCAGCGGAAGAACCAGGACAGGCAACAGGCGCGGTGCGCGGCGATAGGGCGGAGCGGAATTTGGCATCCTGTTTTCCTAGTCGAAAGGCACAATTCGGCAAGCTTTGGCTACCGATCAATCAAGACGGTTTCTTGAATTTTTTCGGAGAGGTTTTATCTAGGCCGCTCCAAGAATTCCCGGGGAGCTCCCACACATGGCACGGCCGCAAACCGACATCGAAACCGGGCGCGAGGCGTTGATCGATCTGGTGATCGAGCTGATCGAGGAGCGCGGCTCGACCAATCTGACGGTAGCCGAGCTGGCTGCGCGGGCGCAGATGTCTCCGGCCAGTCTCTATCGCTATTTCGAGAGCAAGGAGGCGCTGATCGAAGCCGTGGCCGAACGCTGGTTCCAGCCCAAGGTCGCGATCATGGAGGAAGTGATCGCCAGCGATCTCAATCCCCGCCGCAAGATGTTTGAATTCTTCGCCCGCCGGTTTGCCCTGATGAAGGCCGAATGGGAGCGCGATCCCGTGGCCTTCTCGAGCTATGCCGAGCTGGGCAAGGAAAACTACGAACTGGTGCGTTCCTACGTCGATCTGGGCGATCACTATCTGGCCGAAATCATCGGCGAAGCCATGGCCGAGGGCCATTTTGCCGGGCTTTCGATCGACGAGGCGCTCAGCCTAGTCAACCAGATGGTCAGCGTTTACGTCAATATCGGGGCAATGGAGCCGGTCATGCCGCGCCTCTCGACGGACAAACTGGCAATGATCGTCGATGCCATGTTCGACGGGCTTTCCGCGACCGACCGGGGCGCCAAGGCGGTGAAGGGACTGCGCGCGGCCTAGCGCAGGCAGCTGCGGCGCATTACTTACAAGGGTGTGAGCACCGCCCTTCCGCATTTTTTCCCGATCGGGATCGACCCCGTCGACATCGACTTCATGGGTCATGTCAACAACGCCTCCTACCTCAAATGGGTGCAGGAAGCAGTGATCGACCACTGGCGCTCGCTGGCCCCGCCCGAGGCGATTGCCGCGCACCTGTGGGTCGCGCTCAAGCACGAGATCACCTATCGCCGCCCGACCTTCCTGGGTGACGAAGTGATCGCCACGGTGCGGCTGGAAAAGTTCCAGGGCGCGCGCGCCACTTATGAAACGGTGATCCGCCGGGGCGAGGAAGTTCTGGCCGAAATCAAGTCCAGCTGGTGCTGCATCGACGCCGAAACCCTGCGCCCCGCCCGGCTGGCCCGTGACGTGATCGCACGGTTCTTTCCCGAAGCCCAGCCGGGCTGACCCACTCGCTCAGACGTCGAGGTTGGCGACGTTGAGGGCGTTTTCCTGAATGAAATCGCGGCGCGGTTCGACCACGTCGCCCATCAGGCGGGTAAAGATCTCGTCGGTTACGTCGGCATCTTCGACCTTGACCTGGAGCAGGCTGCGGTTGTCGGGATCGAGCGTGGTTTCCCACAATTGCTCGGCGTTCATTTCGCCCAGACCCTTGTAGCGCGCGATCGACAGCCCCCGGCGCCCGGCGGCGAGTACCGCGTCGAGCAACTGGGTGGGGCGGACGATCGCCCCTTCGGCGGAAACCGCGCGCGCCGACGCCGCTTCGGTTTCCTCGGCTTCGTCGACCGCTTCGCTTTCGGCTTCTGCCGCACCGGCACGAACCAGCCGCGCCACCCCGGCATAGGCCTCGCGCCGCTCACCCGCGAGCCGGGCAAGCTTGCGGGCCTCGGCGCTGGTCAGGAAGGCTGCTTCAACAGGGTAGGCATCGGTCACTCCGCGCCAGACCCGCTCGATCAGCACCGAGCCGTCCGCGCGCAGGCTGGCCGACCACACCGCTTCCGGGTCCGCGCTTCCCAGCCGCGTTGCGGCGCGGGCCAGGGCGGCTTCGCGTGCCGCGCGGTCGAGATCGGGATCGAGCGCCCCGTCGAGCGCCAGCGCCTCGATCACGGCGGGATCGTAGCGCCGGGGGATGAAGCCCATCAGCGCGCGCAGCCGCAGCGCGTGTTCGACCAAAGCCTCAAGCTCGGCGCCGCCGCGAGCGCCGCCACGGGTTTCAAGAACGCGCCCCGCCAGCCCCGCCTCGACCAGATAGCGATCAAGCGCGGCGCCGTCCTTGAGGTAAACCTCGGAGCGCCCCTTGCTGACCTTGTAAAGCGGCGGCTGGGCGATGAAGAGATGCCCGGCCTTGATGATCTCGGGCATCTGGCGATGGAAAAAGGTGAGCAGCAGGGTGCGGATATGCGCGCCGTCGACGTCAGCGTCGGTCATGATCACGATCTTGTGATAGCGCAGCTTACCCAGGTTGAACTCATCGCGGATCCCGGTGCCCATCGCCTGGATCAGGGTGCCGACTTCCTTGGACGAGATGATCCGATCGAACCGCGCACGCTCGACGTTGAGGATCTTGCCCTTGAGCGGCAGGATCGCCTGGATATGGCGGTCACGCCCCTGCTTGGCCGAGCCGCCGGCCGAATCCCCTTCGACCAGGAACAGTTCGCACTTGGCGGGATCGCGCTCCTGGCAATCGGCGAGCTTTCCGGGCAGGCTGGCAATGTCCATCGCGCCCTTGCGCCGGGTCAGCTCGCGCGCCTTGCGGGCGGCTTCGCGCGCGGCGGCGGCATCGATGATCTTCTGGATCACCGCCTTGGCATGGGCGGGGTTTTCCTCGAGCCATTCGCTCATCTTGTCGCCCATCAGGCTTTCGAGCGGCTGGCGCACTTCGGAGGAGACCAGCTTGTCCTTGGTCTGGCTGGAGAACTTCGGGTCCGGCAACTTGACCGAGACGATCGCGGTCAGCCCTTCGCGCATATCCTCGCCCGAGAGGCTGACCTTCTCCTTCTTGAGCATCCCCGAGCGTTCGGCATAGCCGTTGAGCGCGCGGGTCAGCGCGGCACGAAACGCCGCCAGGTGGGTGCCGCCATCGCGCTGGGGGATGTTGTTGGTGAAGGTGAGGACGTTCTCGTAGTAGCTGTCGTTCCATTCGAGCGCGACATCGATCCCGATCCCGTCCTTTTCCGCGCTGATCGCGATCGAATCGGGCATCAGCGGCTGCTTGTTGCGATCGAGCCATTTGACGAAGGCCGCGATCCCGCCCTCGTAAAACAGATCGTGCTCCTTCACCTCCTCGCCGCGCCGGTCACGCAGCAGGATCCGCACGCCGGAATTGAGGAAGGCGAGTTCGCGGTAGCGATGCTCAAGCTTCTCGAAGTCATAGACGGTGACATTCTTGAAGGTCTGATCGCTGGCCAGAAAGGTCACCCGGGTGCCCTTCTTTCCGGCGGGGGCATCGCCCACCACCTTGAGCGGCGCCACGGCATCGCCATGGGCGAACTTCATCCAGTGTTCCTTGCCATCGCGCCACACGGTCAGCTCAAGCCATTCCGACAGCGCGTTGACCACCGAGACGCCCACCCCGTGGAGGCCGCCCGAAACCTTGTAGGCGTTGTCATCCGAGGTATTCTCGAACTTGCCGCCCGCGTGGAGCTGGGTCATGATCACTTCGGCGGCCGAGACGCCCTCTTCGGCATGAATATCGACCGGAATCCCGCGCCCGTTATCTTCCACCGAGACCGAACCATCGGGATTGAGCTCGATCAGCACCAGATCGCAATGCCCGGCCAGCGCCTCGTCGATGGCATTGTCCGACACCTCGAACACCATGTGGTGCAGACCCGACCCGTCATCGGTATCGCCGATATACATGCCGGGGCGCTTGCGCACCGCATCGAGGCCCTTGAGAACCTTGATCGAATCGGCGCCGTAGCTGTTCTGATTGGGGGTGTTTTCTGCGGTTTCGGACATGGGCAGGATATAGGCACTCACAGCCCTTTTCCCAAGCCGGGAGGCGCTCGGGGCGCGGATTTTCCACAAGGTTTGCCCTCACCGCCCATTCCCGAATCCCCCCTTTCCTATGGACCCTGCGCATGCTCTAACCGCCAAACGCCAACCGTGGAGAAATTCGATGCGGGCAATCGCCGCGACCGCACTTGCCGTTTCGCTCTTGATCAGCCCGGCCGCTGCGCAGGCACAGGCACCAGGGGCCGATCAGACGGAGTTTCGCGGCCTCTTCAAAGAGCTGGTCGAAACCAACACCACCCTTTCATCAGGCAGCTGCACATTGGCCGCCGAACGGATGGCCGCGCGGCTCAGGGCAGCAGGGCTCTCCGACGGCCAGCTCACGCTCTATTCCACTCCGGATCATCCCCGCGAAGGCGGGCTGGTGGCCGTTTGGCCGGGCACGTCCAAGACCTTGCGTCCAATCCTGCTGATCGCCCATGTCGATGTGGTCGAGGCCAAGCGCGAGGACTGGACCCGCGATCCCTTCACCCTGTTCGAGGAAGACGGCTTTTTCTATGCGCGCGGCACCGCCGACGACAAGGCGATGGCGGCGGTCTGGGTCGATACCCTGATCCGCTTCGCCAAGAGCGGTTATCGCCCCAAGCGCACGGTCAAGCTTGCGCTATCCTGCGGCGAGGAAACCAACGGGGCTTTCAACGGGATCGAGTGGCTGGCCGCCAACCGGCGCGAACTGATCGATGCCGAATTTGCCCTCAACGAGGGCGGCGGGGGCGACAGCGACGGGCACGACAAGGTGCTCTCGCAGCAGGTCCAGATCGGCGAGAAGACCTTCGCCAATTTCGAGCTCGAGGCGCGCAATCCGGGCGGGCATTCCTCGATCCCGGTCCGCGAGAACGCGATCTATGACCTTTCACGCGCGCTGGTGAAGGTCCAGGACCACGAATTTCCGCTCGAAATGACCGACGTGACCCGTGCGTACTTCGCCAAGGCCGGGGCGGCCCGCCATGATGCTTTGGGCGATGCGATGGTTGCGCTTGCGGCCAACCCTCAGGACAAGGCCGCCGAAGCGGCGGTCAACGCCGACCGCGGCCTGCATTCCAATCTGCGCACCACCTGCGTTGCCACCACGGTGACGGCCGGCCATGCCCGCAATGCACTGCCGCAGCGGGCGACCGCCAACGTCAACTGCCGGATCTTTCCCGGGCATTCGATCGAATCGATCCGCGACGAGCTGGCCCGGGTCATCGCGGATCCCTCGATCGCCATTACCGTCTTGCCGCCCCGGCGCCCTTCCCCGCCCGCTCCACCGCTCGATCCCAAGGTGATCGCTCCGATGGAAAAGCTGGTTGCCCGCTATTTTCCGGGCGCGCCGCTGATCCCGGCGATGTCCAATGGCTATACCGACGCGACCTTCCTCGGCGCGGTGGGCATTCCGACCTATGGCGTGCCGGGCATGTGGGGCTCGCCCGACGGAGACGGCGTGCACGGTCTCAATGAAAGAATCTCGGTCAAGTCGCTCTACACCGGCCGCGACTTTCTGTTCGATCTCGTCAAGGAACTGGCGGGCAAATGATCTGCCCGCCCAAGGAAGGAATCAGCATGATCCGCAAATCCCTCACCGCGTTCACGGCCTCTGCGCTGCTGGCAGGCACCGCCGCCGCCCAGGATGCGTCGCCGCGCCCCGATCAGCTCGAATTTCGAGGGCTTTACAAGGAGCTAGTGGAAACCAACACCACTCTCTCTGCGGGTTCGTGCACTCTTGCTGCCGAGCGTATGGCGGCGCGGCTCAAGGCCGCAGGTTTTTCCGACGATCAGCTGGTGCTGTTTTCGGTTCCCGAGCATCCCCGCGATGGCGGACTGGTGGCGATCTTTCCCGGCAGTTCGAAAAAGCTGAAGCCGATGCTGCTGCTCGCCCATGTCGACGTGGTTGAGGCCAACCGCGCCGATTGGGAGCGCGATCCTTTCACCCTGATCGAGGAAAACGGCTATTTCTATGCCCGCGGCACCGCCGACGACAAGGCCCAGGCCGCGATCTGGACCGACACGCTGATCCGCTTCGCCAAGGAAGGGTTCAAGCCCAAGCGGACAATCAAGCTGGCGCTGACCTGCGGCGAGGAAGCGTCTGGCGCGTTCAACGGCGCGCAGTGGCTGGCCAACAACCGGCGCGAGCTGATCGACGCCGAATTCGCTCTCAACGAAGGCGGCGGCGGGCGCTCGGACGGCAAGGGCAACGTGCTGGTCCAGACGGTGCAGGTGGGCGAAAAGGCCTATCAGGACTTTACCCTGACCGCGACCAACCCGGGCGGCCATTCCTCGCAGCCAGTGCCCGACAACGCGATCTATGCGATGAGCCAGGCGCTCGAGCGGGTCGGCAGCTATGAATTCCCGCTCGAATTCAACGACACCACCCGCGCCTTCTTCGCCAAGGCCGGTGCGATGCGCCATGACGAGACCGGCGCGGCGATGATCACGCTGGCCGCCAACCCTGAGGACAAGGCTGCCGAGACCTTGGTCAACAGGGACAAGATGCTCCATTCGTTGCTGCGCACCACCTGCGTGGCGACCATGATCAAGGGCGGCCACGCCAAGAACGCCCTGCCGCAAAGCGTGAGCGCGAATGTCAATTGCCGGATGTTCCCGGGCCGCAGCGCCGAGGAAACCCAGGCCGCGCTGGCTGCCGCGATCGGCAACCCGGCGATCCACATCGAGCGCGACGTCAAGGACAAGCCGATCGCCAAGGTTCCGCCGCTCGACCCCAGGGTCATCGGCCCGATGGAGCAGCTCGTTGCCAAGCATTTCCCCGGCGTTCCAGTCATTCCGGCGATGTCGACCGGGGCGACCGACGCGGTCTATCTCGGCGCGGTGGGGATCCCGACCTACGGTGCGCCGGGGCTGTGGAACGATCCCGATGGCAACGGCACCCACGGCCTCAACGAACGCATCCGGGTGCGCGCGCTGATGGAAGGGCGCGATTACCTCTACGATCTGGTGAAGGCGCTTTCGGGGAAATAGGGGAAATTTCTCGCCGCCTCACGGCGGTGCGGACAGGGCATCCGCCCTGTC
>JAKOWQ010000226.1 GCA_029781465.1 Pseudomonadota bacterium | reverse complement strand
GGGATCACCCCGTTCAACTTCCCGGCGATGATCCCGCTGTGGATGGGCGCGGTGGCAACCAGCGTGGGCAACGCCTTCATCCTCAAGCCGAGCGAGCGCGATCCTTCGGTTCCCAACCGTCTGGCAGAACTGTTCCTCGAAGCGGGAATGCCCGAGGGCATTTTCCAGGTGGTCCACGGCGACAAGGAAATGGTCGACCTGATCCTCGATCACCCGGCGATTTCGGCGGTCAGCTTCGTCGGATCGAGCGACATCGCCCAATATGTCTATTCGCGCGGGGTTGCCGCGGGCAAACGGGTGCAGGCGATGGGCGGGGCGAAGAACCACGGGATCGTCATGCCCGACGCCGATCTCGATCAGGTTGTAGGCGATCTGTGCGGCGCGGCCTTCGGCTCGGCGGGGGAACGCTGCATGGCGCTGCCGGTCGTGGTGCCGGTGGGCGCGGAAACTGCCGAAAAGCTCAAGGCCAAGCTGATCCCCGCGATCGAGGCGCTCAAGGTCGGCATCTCGACTGACCCCGACGCGCAATATGGCCCGGTGGTTACCGCCGAGCACAAGGCGCGGATCGAAGGCTGGATCGCCAAGGCGGTCGACGAAGGCAGCGAACTGGTGATCGACGGGCGCGGCTTTGCCATGCAGGGGCACGAAGAGGGGTACTTCATGGGCCCCACACTGCTCGATCACGTCACCCCCGATATGGACAGCTACCACAACGAGATTTTCGGCCCGGTCCTCCAGATCGTGCGTGCAGCCGATTTCGAGGAGGCCCTCGCCCTCCCCAGCAAGCATCAATACGGCAACGGCGTGGCGATCTTCACCCGCAACGGCCACGCCGCGCGCGAATTCGCCGCGCGCGTCAATGTCGGCATGGTCGGCATCAACGTGCCGATCCCGGTGCCGGTTGCCTATCACTCGTTCGGCGGCTGGAAGCGTTCGGGCTTTGGCGACACCGACCAGTACGGGATGGACGGGATCGGCTTCTGGACCAAGAAGAAGAAGATCACCGCGCGCTGGCCCGACGGCGGCGGCGATGGTTCGAACGCGTTTGTCATCCCGACGATGGGCTAACCCGGTCTTGCTGCACCGCCTGATTCTGGCACTGGCGCTGCTGCTGGCGCCTTCGTCGGTTCTCGCCGACAAGCGCATCGCGCTTTCGTTCGACGACGTTCCGCGAGCGCGAGGCGGGTTCTTCACGCCCGATCAGCGCACGGCGCGGATCATCCGCGCACTCAAGGCCACGCGCGCGCCGCAGGCGGTGTTCTTCGTGGTGCCGGGCCAGGTCGGTCACGATGACGGTGTGGGCGGCGAGAAGCGGATCGCGGCCTATGTCCGCGCCGGAAACGTCATCGCCAACCATTCGTGGAGCCACAGGCACCTGAGCGAGATCGGCGCGCTGGCCTTTCTGGACGATCTGGACAAGGCCCATGCCTGGCTGCGCCACCGCCCGGGCTTCCGTCCCTGGTTCCGCTTTCCCTTCCTTGACGAAGGCGGCGCGGACAAGGCCCGGCGCGATCTGGTCCGCGCGGGGCTGGCGCGGCGCGGCCTTGCCAACGGCTATGTCACCGCCGAAAGCTCGGACTGGAACATCGAGGCCATGGCCGCCGAGGCCCGCAAGGCGGGAAAACCGATCGATATGCAGGCACTCGGGAAGCTCTATGTTACCTGGCACGTCGAGGCAGCCGATTTCGCCGATGGGCTGCTGCAACAAGCCACCGGCCGCCAGCCCGCGCAGGTGATGCTGCTCCACGAAACCGATATGGCGGCCCTGTACCTTGCCGACCTGATCCGCGCGCTGCGCAAGGATGGCTGGACGATCGTTTCCGCCGACGAGGCCTATGCCGATCCGCTGCGGCTGGAAATGCCCGATGTGCCCAGCGCCAATGGCACCCTGACCGAAGCGCTCGCCTGGCAAAAGGGCCTCCCCGCGCCGCGCTGGTATCGCTACAACGACATGAAGCTCGCGCGGGACGCATTCGCGCGCGAGGTGCTCCACGAAGGAACCGGGCAGTGACCGACCAGTTTTCCCTTACCGAAGACCAGCTCGCCATTCAGGACATGGCGCGCAGGTTCACCGCCGACCGGATCACCCCCTTCGCCGCCGAATGGGACGAGAAGAGCCCCTATCCGATCGAGGTGTGGAAGGCCGCCGGCGAGCTGGGCTTTGGCGCGATCTATGTTTCCGAGGAGATGGGCGGGATCGGGCTTGGCCGGCTCGAGGCCGCGCTGATCATGGAGGCAATGGCCTATGGCTGCCCGGCGACGGCGGCCTATGTCTCGATCCACAACATGGCGGCCTGGATGATCGACAGCTTCGGATCGGCCGAACTCAAGCACCGCTTCCTGCCCGATCTGGTCAGCATGGAAAGGATCGCCAGCTACTGCCTGACCGAACCGGGATCGGGATCGGATGCGGCGGCGCTGAAAACCACCGCGCGGCGCGATGGCGATCATTACGTGCTCAACGGCACCAAGCAGTTCATTTCCGGCGCGGGCTACAACGACATTTACGTCGCGATGGTCCGCACCGGGGACAACGGCGCCAAGGGCATTTCGTGTCTGGTGGTCGAAAAGGACACCCCCGGCCTGTCGTTCGGCGCGCCCGAAAAGAAGCTGGGGTGGAACGCTTCGCCCACCGCGCAGGTGATCTTCGAGGATTGCCGGGTTCCGGTCGCCAACCGGGTCGGGGCCGAAGGCGAAGGGTTCCGCTTTGCCATGGCCGGGCTGGATGGCGGCCGGCTCAACATCGGCGCCTGTTCGCTGGGCGGGGCGCAGCGCTGCCTCGATGAGGCGGTGGCCTATACCAAGGATCGCCACCAATTCGGCGTGGCCATAGCCGATTTCCAGAACACCCAGTTCATGCTGGCCGACATGGCGACCGATCTGGAGGCGGCGCGGGCGCTGCTCTATCTCGCGGCCTGCAAGGTTTCCGCCGGGGCGCCCGACAAGAGCCGTTTTTCGGCCATGGCCAAGCGGCTTGCCACCGACAGCGGCAGCAAGATCGTCAACGATGCGCTGCAGCTGTTCGGCGGCTATGGCTACCTCAAGGACTATCCGATCGAACGCTTCTGGCGCGACCTGCGCGTCCATTCGATCCTGGAGGGCACCAACCAGGTGATGCGGATGATCGTGGGAAGGGACCTGTTGCGCCAATGACCCTTCGAGACACCTTCAGCCTATGGCTTCAGGCTCCTCAGGGCGAACGGAGCTTGGCGTTCGGCATTTCTCCGTTCGTCCTGAGGAATGACCGAAGCCGCAGGCTGAGGGCCTGTCTCGAAGGACCATGCGCGTGACCGACGAAATGCTGATCCGCCGCGAAGGCGCGGCAGGGTTCCTGACCCTCAACCGCCCCAAGGCGATCCACGCGCTGACGCAGCCGATGGATCACGCCATGACCGAGGCCTTGCTTGGCTGGCGCGACGATCCGGATGTCAAGGTGGTCATCATCGACCACTCCGAGGGGCGCGGCTTTTGCGCCGGGGGCGATATCGCCTTCCTCAGGCATTCGGCACTGACCGATGGCGGGGTTTCGGGGCTGCGGTTCTTCTATGAAGAATACCAGCTCAACCACCTGCTGATGACCTATCCCAAGCCCGTGGTGGCCTTCATGGACGGGATCACCATGGGCGGCGGCGTGGGGATCAGCCAGCCCGCGCAGTTCCGCGTCGCGACCGAGAACACCCGTTTCGCCATGCCCGAAACCGGGATCGGCCTGTTCCCCGACGTTGGCGGCGGCTGGCACCTTTCGCGCCTGGCGGGCCGGATGGGGCAGTTCCTGGCATTGACCGGCGCGCGGCTCGACGGGGCGGAGTGCCTGTGGACGGGGCTTGCCACGCATTATGTGCCCCACGATGCGCTGGCCGAGGCCAAGGTGCGGCTGGTCCACGGGCACGATCCCGCACAGGTGCTGGCCGCGCTTTCGGTCACCCCGCCCGCTGCGCGGATCGAGGGCAATGCAGCGCAGATCGCCAGGCATTTCGCCTCGGACCGCTATGAGGACATTCTCGCCAGCCTTGCCGCCGATGACAGCGAGTGGGCAGCCAAGGAACTTGCCACGCTGCACACCAAGTCACCCCAGACCTGCAAGGTCGCGCTGCGCCAGCTGCACGACAGCCTGGAATGCAGGGACTTTGCGGAAAACATGGTGATGGAATACCGCATAGCATCGCGGGTTCTGACCCGGCCCGATTTTGCCGAAGGGGTGCGCGCGGTGATCGTCGACAAGACCATGGACCCCAAATGGGATCCCCCCACCCCCGAAGCGGTCAGCGATGCGCTGATCGACAGCATCTTTGCCCCGCTTCCCGCGGAAGAAGAATGGAAACCGCTATGAGCTTTGAGACAATCCTCGTCGAAACCCAGGGCGCTGTCACCCTGATCACGCTCAACCGCCCGCCGGCGCTGAATGCGCTGAATTCGCAGGTGCTTGAGGACCTGATCGCGGCCTTCGCGGCCTTCGACGCCGATGACAGCCAGCGCTGCGCGGTGCTCACCGGCAGCGACAAGGCCTTTGCCGCTGGGGCCGACATCAAGGAGATGTCGGGCAAGTCGTTCGGCGATGTCTATGGCGGCGGCCTGTTCGCGGGATACGACCGCGTGACTGCCACCCGCAAACCGTGGATTGCCGCGGTATCGGGCTATGCGCTGGGCGGTGGCTGCGAGCTCGCCATGATGGCCGATTTCATCATCGCGGCCGATAATGCGAAGTTCGGCCAGCCCGAGATCAAGCTGGGCGTGACCCCCGGCATGGGCGGCAGCCAGCGCCTGACCCGCGCGGTGGGCAAGGCCAAGGCGATGGAAATGTGCCTGACCGGGCGGATGATGGGCGCCGAGGAAGCCGAAGCGGCAGGGCTTGCCGCCAGGGTCGTTCCGCTCGCCGAACTGAAGGAAGCCGCAATGAAGACCGCCGCCGAGATCGCCGCCATGCCCCCGCTGGCCGCGCTGGCGTGCAAGGAAATGGTCAATGCCGCGTTCGAGACCACGCTGGCCCAGGGTGTGCTGTTCGAGCGCCGCCTGTTCAACGGTCTGTTCGGCACCGAGGACCAGAAGGAAGGCATGGCCGCCTTTGTCGAAAAGCGCCCGGGCAACTGGAAGGGCCGCTGACATGAAAATCGCCTTCATCGGCCTTGGCAACATGGGCGGCGGGATGGCCGCGAATCTGGTCAAGGCGGGGCATGAGGTTCACGCCTTCGATCTTTCCCCGGATGCGCTTACCCGCGCGGCGGAAAACGGCTGCGCCACCTACACTTCGGCGCGCGAGGCGGTTCAAGGCGCCGAGGCAGTGGTTTCGATGCTGCCCAACGGCAAGATCGTGGAGAGCGTCTATACCCATGACGTGATCGGCCAGGCCCCCGCCTCTGCCTTGCTGCTCGATTGCTCGACCATCGATGTCGATACCGCGCGCAAGGTTGCGCAAGCCGCGGAAACGGCCGGTTATGCGATGGTCGATGCCCCGGTTTCGGGCGGGATCGCGGCTGCCAATGGCGGGACCCTCACCTTCATGGTCGGCGGCAGCGACGCTGCCTTCGCCCGCGCCGAGCCGATCCTCTCCGCGATGGGCAAGGCGGTGATCCACGCGGGCGCATCGGGCGCGGGACAGGCCGCCAAGATCTGCAACAACATGATCCTGGGCGCGACGATGATCGCGACCTGCGAAGCCTTTGCCCTGGCCGAAAAGCTCGGGCTGGACCTTCAGACCTTCTACGACATCTCGAGCAAGGCCTCGGGCCAATCGTGGTCGATGACCTCCTATTGCCCGGTTCCGGGTGTCGGCCCGGCCAGCCCGGCCGACAACGGCTATCAGGGCGGGTTCGCGGCAGCGCTGATGCTCAAGGACCTCAACCTGGCGATCGAGGCTGCGGCAAGCGCGGGCGCGAAGGTTCCGATGGGGACACGCGCCGGGCAGCTCTATGAAGAATTCGCCGCCGCGGGTAACGGGGCAACGGACTTCTCGGGGATCATCAAGACTCTCTGACGGGCAAGTCCGGCGGGGAGGATCATGCAGCGCCACCACCATGCCATGCCGTTCCTTGCCGTCGCGGCGGGGATCGCCAGCTTTTCGGTGATGGACGCGCTGATGAAGAGCGCGAGCCTGTCGCTCGGCGCCTACAATGCCATGCTGTGGCGCTCGCTGGTCGGGATCGTGCTGATTGCTCCGCTGTGGAAGCTGAAGGGTGGGCACTGGCCCAGGGGCGCGATCATGCGGCTTCACGCCCAGCGCGGACTCAACTCGGCGGTGATGGCGACCAGCTTCTTCTGGGGGCTGAAATATCTCCCGCTGGCCGAGGGCATGGCAATATCCTTCATCGCCCCGCTGATCGCGCTCTACCTGGCCGCCGCGCTGCTGGGCGAGACGATCGGACGGACCGCGCTGCTTGCCTCGGCGCTGGGGCTGGCCGGAGTGCTGGTGATTGCCGCCGCCCGCCTGGGCCGGGGCGAATACGATCCGAAGGTCGCCTGGGGGATTGCCGCAATCCTGTTTTCGGCGCTGACCTATGCCTGGAACCTGATTCTCCAGCGCCGTCAGGCCCAGCTCGCCGGCCCGCTGGAAGTGGCGATGTTCCAGGCTTTCTTCACCGGCCTGTTCCTGCTCCTGGCGGCGCCCTGGCTGGCAGCGGTCCCCCAGGGAGGCGCATGGGCCGAAATCGGCGGGGCTTCGGTTCTGGCTGCAATCTCGCTGATGCTGATCTCATGGGGCTATGCCCGCGAGGAAACCCAGGTCCTGCTGCCGCTCGAATACAGCGCGTTCATCTGGGCGGCACTTCTGGGCTGGCTGGTGTTCGGTGAGGGCCTGAGCGCACCGACCGTGGCCGGGGCGGTGCTGATCGTGGCAGGATGCCTGCTCGCCGCGCCGCGCAAACATATCGAGCAGACCGCGCTTTGATCGCTTTTGGGGGCTGTGGCCCTTGACGCAACGAGGATTCGCGCGCATCGGCGGCGCCGACAACTGGCCCTGCTGCACCAGCGAAGCGCAGTCCCCCGGGGCCTCCACATCAGGAGATCACGCGGCTATGACTCAGGTCGGACAGGACACGCTCGGCACCCGTTCCACGCTCAGCGTCGGGGGCAAGGATTACGCCTACTACTCGCTCGGCAAGGCCGCGGCCAAGCTGGGCGACATCAGCCGCCTGCCCTTCTCGATGAAGGTCCTGCTCGAAAATCTGCTCCGCTTCGAGGATGGCGGCTTCACCGTCTCGACCGACGACGTGAAGGCGGTGATCGACTGGCAGAACAACCCGACCGAATCGACCAACGAGATCCAGTATCGCCCGGCGCGTGTGCTGCTGCAGGATTTCACCGGCGTGCCCTGCGTGGTCGATCTCGCCGCGATGCGCGATGCCATCGCCACGCTGGGCGGCGATACGTCGCGGATCAACCCGCTGGTCCCGGTCAACCTGGTGATCGACCACTCGGTGATGGTTGACGAATTCGGCCACCCCAAGGCCTTCGAGGAAAACGTCGAAATCGAATACCACCGCAACATGGAGCGCTATGACTTCCTCAAGTGGGGTTCCAAGTCGCTCAACAATTTCTATGCCGTGCCGCCGGGCACCGGGATCTGCCATCAGGTGAACCTGGAAAACATCGCCCAGACGGTGTGGACCAGCACCGACCAGTCGGGTGCGACGGTCGCCTATCCCGATACCTGCGTCGGCACCGACAGCCACACCACCATGATCAACGGCCTGGGCGTGCTGGGCTGGGGCGTCGGCGGGATCGAGGCCGAGGCGGCGATGCTCGGCCAGCCGGTTTCGATGCTGATCCCCGAGGTTGTCGGCTTCAAGCTGACCGGCGAGCTCAAGGAAGGCGTCACCGCCACCGATCTGGTGCTGACCTGCACCAACCTGCTGCGCAAGCACGGCGTGGTGGGCCGCTTCGTCGAATACTACGGCCCCGTCCTTGCCGGGCTGACCCTGGCCGACCGTGCGACGCTGGCCAACATGGCTCCCGAATACGGCGCCACCTGCGACTTTTTCGGGATCGACGGCAAGACGCTCGATTACCTGCGCCTGACCGGCCGCGAGGAAAGCCAGATCGCGCTGGTCGAAGCCTATGCCAGGGAACAGGGCTTCTGGATCGAGCCGGGAGCGCCCGAACCGGTGTTCTCCAGCACACTCGAACTCGATCTGGGCAGCGTGGTTCCCAGCCTTGCCGGGCCCAAGCGCCCGCAGGACCGGGTCGATCTTCCCCAGGTGGACGATGTGTTCAACAAGGACATGGCCGAAACCTACAAGAAGACCCAGACCCGCGTTCCGGTCGAGGGCAAGGACTTCGACCTTGGCGACGGCGATGTGATGATCGCCGCGATCACCAGCTGCACCAACACCAGCAACCCCGGCGTCCTCGTTGCCGCCGGCCTCGTCGCCAAGAAGGCCGACGAGCTGGGGCTCAAGCCCAAGCCCTGGGTCAAGACCTCGCTCGCCCCCGGATCGCAGGTGGTTACCGACTATCTCGAAAAGGCGGGTCTGCAGGCGCACCTCGACAACATCGGCTTCAACCTGGTCGGCTATGGTTGCACCACCTGCATCGGCAATTCCGGCCCGCTGGCCGAGCCGATCAGCAAGGCGATCAACGAAAACGGGCTGGTCGCCGCCGCCGTCATCTCGGGCAACCGCAACTTCGAGGGCCGCGTCAGCCCCGACGTGCGCGCCAACTTCCTCGCCAGCCCGCCGCTGGTGGTGGCCTATGCGCTCAAGGGCACGGTGATCGAGGATTTCATCACCACCCCGATCGGCAAGGGCAAAGACGGGCAGGACGTGTTCCTCAAGGATATCTGGCCCAGCAACCAGGAAGTCGCCTCCACCATGGCCAGCTGCGTCACCCGCGAGATGTTCCAGGCGCGCTATGCCGACGTCTACAAGGGCGATGCGCACTGGCAGGCGATCAACGTCACCGGCAGCGAAACCTACCAGTGGCGCGCGGGCAGCACCTATGTTGCCAACCCGCCCTATTTCGAGGGCATGACCATGCAGCCCGCCCCGGTCACCGACATTGTCGAGGCCAAGCCGCTGCTGATCCTGGGCGATTCGATCACCACCGATCACATCAGTCCGGCCGGCAACATCAAGGCCGATAGCCCGGCGGGCCAGTGGCTGATGGAACACCAGGTCGCCAAGGCAGATTTCAACTCCTACGGCGCGCGGCGCGGCCATCACGAGGTGATGATGCGCGGCACCTTCGCCAACATCCGCATCAAGAACGAAATGGTTCCCGGCATCGAAGGCGGGATGAGCAAGTACAACGGTGAGGTCATGCCGGTCTATGACGCGGCGATGCGTCACAAGGCCGATGGCACGCCGATGGTGGTGGTCGCGGGCAAGGAATACGGCACCGGCTCCTCGCGCGACTGGGCGGCCAAGGGCACCAACCTGCTGGGCGTGCGCGCGGTGATCGTCGAAAGCTTCGAGCGGATCCACCGTTCCAACCTGGTCGGCATGGGCGTGCTGCCGCTGCAGTTCAAGGATGGCGAAAGCCGCACCAGCCTGGGCCTCGATGGCGATTGCACCTTCAGCATCGAAGGCGTCGCAAGCCTGACCCCGCGTCAGGATGTCACGGTCAAGGTTACCCGCGGCGATGGCTCAAGCTTCAGCTTCACCGCGCTGTGCCGGATCGATACCGCCAACGAGGTCGAATACTTCATGAACGGCGGCATCCTGCACTATGTGCTGCGGAAGCTGGCGGCCTGATCGCCGCGCCAGCGCCGGAAATTGCCAGGGCGCCATCCCCACGGGGGTGGCGCCCTTTTCCTTGCCCCACAAACGAGGAGGGCGGCCCTTGCGGACCGCCCTGCCACCTTGTTGATGCTGTGATCGTCGCCCCTCAGCCCTGCGGCTTGGCGATCCGCCGACGGCTGAACACCGTGGCCGCGGCGGCACCGAACAGCAGCAGCATCGGCGGCGCGGGAACTTCGGTCCCGCTGGTGGTACCGCTGGTGGTGCCGCTGGTCGTTCCGCTGCTGGTCGAAGTCGACGAGCTGGTCGAGGACGAGGTGGAGGTCGACGACGAAGTCGAACTCGACGAGGAGACGTTGCCCGAGGTCGACGACGAGGTCGAAGTCGAGGTTGACGAGGAGACGTTCCCCGAAGTCGACGACGAGGTCGACGAGGAAACATTGCCCGACGAGGAGGTCGAGGTCGAGCTGTAGTTGCCCGAAGACGTGCTGACATTGCCCGACGAGGTCGAGACATTGCCCGAGCTGGTCGAGGTCGAGGTCGAAGTCGAAACACCGCCGGTCGAGGTCGAAACACCGCCCGTGGTGGTCGAGCTGGTGATGCCGCCGCTCGAGGTCGAGGTCGAGCCGCCCGAAGTGGAAGTCGATCCACCCGAGGTCGAGCTCGAGGTCGAGCCCGTGGTGGTCGAGGTGACCACGACCGAGCCGCTCGAACCGCCGCTGCCGCCGAAGAAACCGCCGAAGAAGCCGCCGCCGAAGCCCATTCCGCCCGAACCGCCGACCACCACGGTGCTGCCGCCGCCGCTGCCACCTTCGGGCATCGGCTGGGGCGGAAGCTGCGGCACATAGGCCGGCATCATCGCCAGCTGCGGCTGTTCGGGCTGGGTGCAGGTGGTGGTGCGGGTAACCACGCGGCGGATCCGCTTGACCTTGCGCGGCGCTGCGGCAACCCGCTTGGCCTTGCGGTAGCGGACCGGGGCCTGGGCCGTCTTGGCATGCTTCACATAGGTTACGCTGCTTGCCGGGGCTTCGGCGACATGCACCGCGCCGCCGCCAATCACCGCGCCGCCCGCGGCAAACGCCGCCAGTTTCGTCAGGGCCATCCGAACCGACATATGCAATAACTTTCCGTTGCTCCCGGGGTACCCATGCCGCCCGCCACTGGCTTTCGGCACACCCCTGTAGGACCAAAAACGCAGAGGAAAGTTAAAGCGACAACTGCGTTAACCCTGTTTTGGCGGTCCCGATGCGGGAATCGGTGCATTTGCCCCGGCAATCGTCGGCACCTGTCCCAAATTGAAACCGTTGGCGGGACAATTCCCAACCGCGCAGGGCAAAAATGCTACTTGCCAGCGCCTTCGCCGCTATCGAACAGGGCGCCCTGCGGCTCTGTCGGCGGGGCGATTCCCAGGTGTTGCCACCCCCGATCGTTAAGCGCGCGCCCGCGCGCGGTGCGCGCGACCAGCCCCAGCTGGATCAGGAAAGGCTCGACCACGTCCTCGATCGTGTCGCGCGGCTCGGCGAGGCCCGCGGCCAGCGTTTCCACGCCGACCGGGCCGCCCTTGTAGATCTCGGCAATCATGGTGAGATAGCGCCGGTCCATCGCATCGAGCCCGAGCGCGTCAACCTCAAGCCGGTTGAGCGCATCATCGGCAATCGTGCGGGTAATCGTGGCATCGCCCGCGACATGGGCGAAATCGCGCACCCGGCGCAGCAACCGCCCGGCAACCCGGGGCGTGCCGCGCGCGCGCCGCGCGATCTCGCGCGCGCCCTCGCCGTCGATCCCGATACCCAGCAGCGCGGCACCGCGCGTCACCACCCGTTCCAGTTCCGCAACGGTGTAGAAATTGAGCCGCACCGGAATCCCGAACCGGTCGCGCAGCGGCGTGGTGAGCAGGCCCTGCCGGGTGGTCGCGCCAACGAGGGTGAAGGGCGGCAGATCGATCCGCACCGAACGCGCCGAGGGCCCCTCGCCGATAATCAGATCGAGGGCGCGGTCTTCCATCGCCGGATAGAGCACTTCCTCGACCTGCGGGTTGAGGCGGTGAATCTCGTCGATGAACAGCACGTCGCCGTGCTCCAGGTTGGTGAGCAACGCCGCCAGATCGCCGGCTTTGGCAATCACCGGGCCGCTGGTCGCCCGAAACCCCACCCCCAGCTCGCGCGCGACGATCTGCGCCAGCGTGGTCTTGCCCAGCCCCGGCGGACCGAAGAACAGCACATGATCCATCGCCTCGCGCCGCGACCGCGCGCTCTCGATGAACACGCGCAGATTGTCCTTGGCCGCCGCCTGCCCGACGAATTCATCCAGGCTCTTGGGCCGAAGCGCCGCATCGGCGTCTTCGCTCTGACGGGCCGGGGAGAGGAGCGGGTTGTCGGTCATGGTTGGAGATGCCGGGGAACGTCGCGCGAATGATGGAGGATGCGGAATATCTCAACAGTTGAACCGCGCAAGCGATAGACAATCCGATGGCGGTTGCAGACCAGGCAGCGGAATCCGTGCCCCCACGTTGGCCTTGCCTCGCCGCTTTGTGGGAAGTCTGCCAGGCGGTCAAAGGCCCGTTCGATGTCCATTAGATAGACATCGGCGGCAGCGCAGCCGAATTGCGCGTCGCCATATTCGCCGATTTCTACCAAATCGGAGCGAGCCGCCCGACTCAGGATGATATCAGCCACGTCGAGCGTGACGGTCAGCGACGATTTCCTTGAGGACTTCCCGCGCGTCGCAATCAACGAAGCCAGATGCCTCGCCTTCCGCGATCTTTTCGCGAACCCAGGCCGTATCCGCAGTTTCGACTAGGTCGCGGCGCACCAGTTCGGTCAGATATTCGCTTGCGTCGGCATAGTGGCCTTCGGCCAGGCGGGATTTCAAAGAGGCCGCCAAGTCGTCTGGAAGTGAGAAGCTGAGGTCGGTCATGACGCGATTATCCTCCAATTTGACGAGAGCAGCAAGTGGGCGGGAATCAATGCCTGCAACCGCCCTCCTGGTGATCCCATGCACCTCCCGAATCGAGGCAGGAGTCGATATCCAACCAGCTATCGAGCTTCCACAAGGCAGCTAGGCAACAAGCCGTAACCGCCAGACCCAAACCCAGGCGAACTGCGCGCGACATCACCTACTCACGGCAGCAGCACGTAACCCTGCTGGCCCAGCAGCGCGAAGGCGCTCATTGCCGAAAGCGACATCTTCACCCCCGGCAGCAGATCGCCCTTGCTTACCCCATAGGCCGTAGCGCTCTGCCCGCAGATGTAGATTTGCACCCCGTGGGCGAGCAGCTGCGCGATCAGAGGGGCGTTGGCGTTGGCCTTGCCTTCGTTGCGCGCGCCATAGAACGTGTCATTGGTCAGGTCGTCGCCGCCCTTGCCGTGGACCACCACGACCACGCGGATGTTCTTTTCCGGCACACCGGCGGCAACGTGCATGTTGATGAAGCGCGCCGCGCTGTCGAGCGTGCGGTTGACCTCACCCGGTT
>JAKOWQ010000224.1 GCA_029781465.1 Pseudomonadota bacterium | reverse complement strand
CCCCCCCCCCCCCCCCCCCCCCCCCCCCGCGCTGGTGGTCCGCCTGGGCATGCTCCCCTCGGGAGAGAGCCTGCGCACCCAGATGGACGCCGACGAGCGCAGCAAATACGAAGCCGCGCTTGCCGGTCAGGGACTGCCCGCCGAGGCGTTCGATCGCTACCAGCCGTGGTTCGCGGCGGTGACTCTGGCGACGATCCCGCTGATGCGTGAAGGCTTCGATCCCTCGCACGGGGTCGAGGCCGAACTGGCAGAGCGCAACCGCAAGCTGGCGCGCCCCCGCATCGGTCTGGAGACGCTCGATTTCCAGCTTGGGCTGTTCGCGGGCTTTTCGCAAACGGTGCAGAAGCAATACATGTTCGAAGTGATTGATTCGCTGCCCCAGCTCAAGGGCGAGATCGGCAAGATGGTCGATGCCTGGGCCAGCGGAAACGCGATCGCGCTTGCCGAACTGATGAACGCCGACGAATCCAGCCCCGAATTGATCGAGGCGCTGCTCACCAACCGCAACAAGTCCTGGTCGGGCTGGATTCGCCAGCGGCTCGACCGGCCCGGCACGGTGTTCCTGGCGGTTGGCGCGGGGCATCTGGGCGGCATGGGTTCGGTGCAGGACCAGCTTGAGAAGGCCGGGCTCAAGGTTGAGCGTGTTCAATAGCGCGCTGCGCGCGCCCATCCTTGCCGCACTTGCCGCGCTGGCGGCCTGCCGGGCCGCGCCCCCTGCCCATCCCGCGCTGTGGCAGATCGAGGGACCGCACGGCGAAAAGGCCTGGCTGTTCGGTACGGTCCATGCCCTGCCCGAGCGGCTCGAGTGGCGCCAGGGCAAGGTAGCCGAAGCGCTCCAGGCCTCGGACCTGCTGGTGCTCGAGGTCGCGCGGATCGAGGAGGCGCCCCGGGTGTTCGCGGCGCTCTCGCAAAGCCCCGGCCTCCCGCCCCTGCGCGAACGGACCAGCCCCGCGCTGCGTCCCGCGCTCGACCGGGCGCTGCGCGAGTCAGGGCTCGATCCTGCCGCCCTCGACGGCCTTGAAACCTGGGCCGCCGCGCTGACCATCGAGCAGGCCTTGGCGAGCAAGGCCGGGATCGAAAGCGAAAACGGGATCGAGCGCGAACTCGTCGCGACCTATCGCCGCCCGGTCGATCAGCTTGAGGGCGCCCCTGCCCAGCTCTCGATCTTCGACCGGCTGGCCGAGGAAGACCAGCGCGTGCTGCTCGACAGCGTCCTGCGCGAAAGCTCTCGCCCGGACGACACCGGCGTGGTCCGGGCCTGGGCACGCGGTGACATGGCCCCGATCGAGGCCGAGACCACTCGCGGCTTCCTGGCCGATCCCGATCTGCGCGCCGCCCTGCTCACCGGCCGCAACCGGGCCTGGGCGGACCGGCTCGGCGGCATGGTGCGCCAGGGCAAACACCCTTTCGTCGCGGTCGGCGCCGGGCACATGGCGGGGCCAGAGGGCCTTCCAGCGCTGATGGCGGCCCAAGGCTGGCGTGTCACGCGCCTCCAGTAGCCTTGCATTTGGCGCGTATTGCCGCTAGGGGCGCGCGCTTCTGCGTCATGGTCATCCCTGGAGGCGTGGCGGAGAACACTGGAACAACATTCGTTTTTCGAAAGGCAATGCAATGAGCGATACGCTGCACCTGCCGGCCGAGACGCGCGATCGGGCAGGCAAGGGAGCCTCCCGTGCACTGCGTCGTGAAGGCCGCGTCCCCGCCGTCGTCTATGGTGGCAATGAAGAGCCCCTCGCGATTCATGTCGAGGAAAAGCTGCTGATCAAGCAGCTTGGCACCGGCCACTTCTTCAACACGGTCGTCGAAGTCGAAGTCGGCGGCAAGACGGTCAAGACCCTGCCCAAGGATGTTGCCTTTCATCCCGTCTCCGATCGCCCGCTCCACGCGGACTTCCTGCGCCTGACCGGCAATGCCAAGGTCCACGTGGAAGTGCCGGTGATCTTCACCAACGAAGCGGCCTCGCCGGGGCTCAAGCGCGGCGGCGTGCTCAACATCGTCCGTCACGAGCTGGAGCTGGTCTGCGAAGCGGACAAGATCCCCGACGATATCGCGATCGACGTGACCGGCTTCGACGTGGGCGATTCGATCCACATCAGCCACGTCACGCTTCCGGCCGGTTCGGTCAGCGCGATCACCGACCGCGATTTCACCATTGCCACCATCGTTGCCCCCTCGGGTCTGCGCAGCGAAGAAGGCGACAACAGCAAGACCGAAGCCGCCGCCTGAGGCGCATTCGGTTGACCGGGGCGGCCTGGCTGCCCCATCAAAGGCCGGGCCGCAGCGATGCGGCCCGGCTTTCGCTTGGAGGAACGCGTGCAGCTCTGGGTCGGCCTCGGCAATCCCGGTCCGCAATACGCCATGCACCGCCACAACGTGGGGTTCATGGCGCTCGACACCATTGCCGAGGTGCACGGCTTTGGTCCCGAGCAGAAGAAGTTCCAGGGCTGGCTGCGCGAAGGCCGGATCGGGCCTGAGAAGATCCTGCTGCTCAAACCCGCCACCTTCATGAACGAAAGCGGCCGCGCGGTGAGCGAGGCACTGCGCTTCTACAAGCTCGGCACCGAGGCCCTGACCGTGTTTCATGACGAGCTCGATCTTGCCCCCTTCAAGGTCAAGGTCCGCACCGGCGGAGGCCTTGCGGGCCACAATGGCCTGCGCTCGATCGACCAGCACCTTGGCCCCGATTTCCGCCGCGTCCGCCTCGGCATCGGCCATCCCGGGCACAAGGACCGCGTCACCGGCTATGTGCTGGGCAACTATGCCAAAGCGGAAATGGACGATCTCGCCGATATGCTGGGCGCAGTGGCGGGCGAAGCGGAATGGCTGGCAAAAGGCGACGATGCCCGCTTCATGAGCGATGTGGCGCTGCGAATTCAGGATTGAAGTATGGCCAAGCAAGGAAACTTTCTCGATGTGTCCCCGCTCCAGGGCGCCCGCTTTTTCGGAGCCGCGGAAGACGGTCAGGTCGTCATGCTCAACCTGTTACGCTTTCGGGAACAGGCAGACTATTCGCACGCGCCGTCGCTCGAACCCGACGGCGGTATCACCGGCCGCGAAGCCTATGATCGCTACATGCGCGAGATGGAACCATTGCTGCTCGCCAGCGGCGGCGAAGTGCTGTTTTCCGGGTCGGCGGCGGGCTTCCTGATCGGTCCCGAGGACGAATGCTGGGATCATGTATTGCTGGTGCGACAGGCGAGCAAGGCCGCTTTCCTGGCTTTCGCCAGCGATCCGCAGGCCGTCCTGGTTACGGCACACCGCACCGCGGCGGTGGCGGATTCACGCCTGCTGCCGTGTCGGACGGAGCGAGCGGCTGGCAATTGATCAAGTCGGGCGCTAAGGCGCGCCGCGCGTAAGCTATCGGAGGAAGAAATGGGTTTCCGTTGCGGAATCGTCGGGCTGCCCAATGTCGGCAAGTCCACCCTGTTCAATGCGCTGACCGAAACCCAGGCGGCGCAGGCGGCGAACTATCCGTTCTGCACGATCGAACCCAATGTCGGCCAGGTCGGCGTGCCCGACCCCCGTCTGGACAAGCTGGCGGCAATCGCCGGCAGTCAGAAAATCATCCCCACCCAGCTTGGCTTCGTCGATATCGCGGGTCTCGTGCGGGGCGCCTCCAAGGGCGAAGGCCTGGGCAACCAGTTCCTGGGCAATATCCGCGAGGTCGATGCCATCGTCCACGTGCTGCGCTGTTTCGAGAACGACGATATCCAGCACGTCGACAACCGGGTCGATCCGGTTTCGGACGCGGAAACGGTTGAGACAGAGCTGATGCTGGCCGACCTCGAAAGCCTCGAAAAGCGGGTGCCCGCCGCACAGAAGAAGGCCACCGGCGGCGACAAGGAAGCCAAGCTGATGGCCTCGGTGCTGGGCCAGGCGCTCGACCTGCTGCGCGAGGGCAAGCCTGCGCGGTTGACCCAGCCCAAGGATGACGAGGAGCTGCGCATCTTCCGCCAGGCCCAGCTGCTCACCGCCAAGCCGGTACTCTACGTCTGCAACGTCGAGGAAGAGTGCGCCGCCGAGGGCAACGCCTTTTCCGCGCGGGTGATCGAAAAGGCCCGGGCCGAGGGCGCCGAGGCGGTGATCGTCTCAGCCGCGATCGAAAGCGAGCTGGTTGGCATGGAGATGGACGAGCGGCTGGCCTATCTCGAGGAGATGGGGCTGCACGAAACCGGCCTCAACCGCGTGATCCGCGCCGGGTACGAACTGCTTCACCTGATCACCTTCTTCACCGTCGGCCCCAAGGAAGCCCGCGCCTGGACGGTGCACAAGGGCGCCAAGGCCCCCGAGGCGGCGGGCGAGATCCATTCCGACATGCAGCGCGGTTTCATCCGCGCCGAAACCATCGCCTATGACGATTACATCGCGCTGGGCGGCGAAGGTGGCGCCAAGGATGCCGGCAAGCTGCGGCAGGAAGGCAAGGAATATGGCGTGCAGGACGGCGACGTGCTGCACTTCAAGTTCAACGTCTGAGGCACCGGCCTTTAGCCTTCGAGCGGATCCTTGTTGCGCCCGAACAGGCCCATGATCTTGTTCTTGAGCACCGCGAACCCGGCAACCACGGCGATCAGCAGCGGTTTGAGGAATTTGAGCAGGATCGCGAAGAAGCCAAGTTTCTTGGCCACCGCCACCCCGACTCCGGCAGCGACCAGCCCGCCGATGCCGTATTCGGCCTTCTTGTCGAGACTGGGATCGAAATCGGTATAACGCGCGCCGGGATCGAAGCTGGCATGACCGGCAAATTCGTGCGCGGCGGCCTTGACCTCGGCCAGGTGGTTCATCCCTGAAATGAGATTGAGGCTGAGCACCCCGCCCCGCCCCAGCGAGCGCACATCGTAATTGAGGGTGTGGACCGGGCTGCCTTCGAATTCGATTTCCTGGGCCCAGATCACCGAATGGCTGGCCTTGTCGTAATTGGGCTGTTCGGCCCAGCCGGTCAGGTGCAGCGCCGGATAGCCTTCGCCCTTGCGCCGCTCGTTGACGGCGCTTTCGTCCGAGCGCATCTGCTCAAGCAGTTCGGCGTAATTGACCGAGGCGGCATCGTCATCGGCAACATAGCCACTGGGATCGTAGGTGATCACCGCGCCCCAGTTGTCCTCCAGCGGCGACTTGCCGGCCTGCATCACCAGCCCCAGCACGCCTTCCGCCGAAGCCGGAGGATTGCCCCACAGATCGACCAGGATCGTGCGCGCATCGCCGGGCGAATAGAAATCGTAGGCATTGCCAAGATCGAGCGTGGCGCGGGCTTCGGGCAAGGGAATCTTGCCTTGCTGGGGCTTCAGCGACCTGGCCGTGGCCGCAAGCTGCTGCTCGGTTGGCGGGGCGGCATTCTGCGCGGCGAGCGGAGCCGTCGCCACTGTCAGCGCCAGTGCCAGCGCGATGGCGGCCCGCTTCTTCATTGTCATGCCGTGAATCCCCCTTTGATGCCGCGCGATTGGAAGTCCAAACCGTTGCCCGGTCAAGCAAAAGATGTCCCACTTCAGGGCCTTGCCGCGAAAGCCTTCTGTTGCGGCCCGCACGGTGCTAACACTGGCGGCGATGCTGCGCCGCCTTTGCCTTGCCCTGCTGATCCTGTGCCTGAGCGTTCCGGCCGCGATGCCGGTCGGGGTGATGGCGGCGCGGGCCCAGCCCACGGCGATGGAGCAACACCGGCATCACCAGCCGGCAGACCGTTCCCAGCACGATCAAGGCGCTCACGTGGGCAAGCACGAATGCATCGGCTGCGCCGTCCCGATCGATCGCGGGCCGTTTGCGCTGGCCGCTCCGGCGCCGCGCGGTCCGCTTGCTCGCCCGGGACTTGCCACGATCTTGCCCGAAACCCGCGCGGGGCCGGAAGTTCCCCCGCCGCGCGTCTGAAATCCGCCGGGCGGCGACGCGCCGCCCCGATGCAGATTTCATACAGGACAAGACAATGAAACGATTGATTATCCCGGCATTGCTGGGCGCAACCGCCTTGGCCGCCCCGGCCCTGGCACAGGACCATTCGGGCCACGAAGGTCACGATATGAGCGGCATGAGCGGCATGGACACCGGTGAAATGGATCCGGTGGCTTCACCGGAACCGTTCGGCGAAGGCTCCGGCACCGCGCGCCTTCCCGGCAACGAAGGCGCGATGCACGGCCTGCATATCATGGCGGGCGATTGGATGCTGATGGCCCACGGCTACGTTTCGGCGCAGTACACCGATCACAAGGGGCCGCGCGGCGACGACAAGGTCTATGTCACCTCGATGGCGATGCTGACTGCCGGGCGGGAAACCGCCTGGGGCAGGGTCCAGCTCAAATCGATGTTCAGCCTCGAGCCGCTGATGGACCCATCGGGCTATCCCAACCTGTTCGCCACCGGAGAAACCGCGCACGGCGCGCCGATCGTCGATCGCCAGCACCCGCACGACCTGTTCATGGAACTGGCGGCGCGGATCGATCTGGACGCCGGAAACGGATCGTTCTTCCTCTACGGCGGCCCGGTTGGCGAGCCCGCGCTCGGCCCCTCGGCCTTCATGCACCGCGGCTCGGCCAGGAATAATCCCGAGCCGCCGATCACCCACCACTGGTTCGATTCGACGCACATCACCTATGGCGTGGTGACGGTGGGCTATTCGGCCCCCAAGTGGCAGATCGAAACCAGCGCGTTTCGCGGCGCCGAGCCCGATGAGCGGCGCTGGAATATCGAAACGCCCAAGCTCGACAGCTGGTCGGTCCGGGCCACTCTGAACCCCTCGCCCGCCTGGTCGCTCCAGGCGAGCTATGGCGAGATCGAGCAGCCCGAAAGCACCCACCCCGGAGAGGACGAACACCGCTTCACCGCTTCGGCCCACTATGCCCGCGGTGGGCTTAGCGCGATGGCGGCCTTTTCCGCCAAGAAGCGCGTTCCCGGCGAAACGCTGACCGCCTGGCTGGGTGAGGTGAACTGGGATCTCGACGAACACAACAGCCTGTTCGGCCGGATCGAGAACGTCGCCAACGACGAGCTGTTCCCCGATCATGCCGATCCGCTGCACGACGTCCCGTTCCGGGTGACCAAGTTCCAGGCCGGCTATGCCCGCCATGTACCGCTTGGCGCCTTCGATTTGGCGTTGGGCGGATCGCTGAGCGGCTTTGCCAAACCGGCGGCGCTTGACGCGGCCTATGGACGCAACCCATGGGGCTACACCGTGTTTGCCAAGCTAAGTCTGGGGAGCTGATCGTGGTGGAGGAAGGGCTGGTCTATTTCGAGGACCTTGAGGTTGGCGCGAAGGCCGCCTTTGGCAGCTATGCGGTGACCCGCGAGGAAGTGATCGATTTCGCCTCGAAATACGATCCCCAGCCCTTCCACCTTTCCGACGAAGCCGCCGCGCAAACCCATTTCGGGCGTCTTTCCGCCAGCGGCTGGCACACCTGCGCGATGGTCATGCGGATGCTGGTCGACAACATCACCGAGCGCAAACAGGCGGGCCTTGGCTCGCCGGGCCTCGATGAGCTGCGCTGGCTGCGCCCGGTCTATCCCGGCGACGTGCTGCGCGTGGAAACCGAGATCGTCGGCAAGCGCCAGAGCCAGTCACGGCCCGAGATGGGCTCGTTCCAGTCACTGGTGACGGTGTTCAATCAGGATGATGTCGCGGTCTGCACGATGAAGTCGATCGGGCTTATCCGGGTGCGGGGAAGCTGAAGCGGCCTATTTCCGTCCGAACAGCTTCTCCACATCCCCCATCGACAATTTGACCCAGGTCGGGCGGCCATGGTTGCACTGGCCTGAGCGCGGGGTGGCCTCCATTTCGCGCAGCAAGGCGTTCATTTCCGTCACCGAAAGGCTGCGCCCGGCGCGCACCGAGCCGTGGCAGGCCATGGTCGCGAGCACATGGTCGATCCGCTCCCCCAGAACCAGCGCGGCGCCGTTCTGAGCCAGATCGTCGGCAATGTCGCGAACCAGCGCCTGGACATCGCCTTTGCCCAGAGCCGAGGGCACCGCGCGGACCAGCAGCGCGTTTGGGCCGAAGCGTTCGATCGCCAGACCATAGCCCGCCAGAACCGCCGCGGCGCCTTCGACACGGTCGGCATCGGGCTCGTCGAGCTCGACCACTTCGGGGATCAGCAGCGCCTGACTGGCGGAAACCGCCCCCTGCGCTCCGGCTGCCTTGAGCCGCTCCAGCACCAGGCGTTCGTGCGCGGCGTGCTGATCGACGATCACCAGTCCGTCTTCGGCCTCGGCAACGATGTAGGTCTGGGCCACCTGCCCGCGCGCGACCCCCAGCGGATGTTCCGCCACCGGCGCCTGATCGGCCACTTCGGCGCGGGCAGCGGGCGGGGCCAGCACTTCACCCTCGTATCCGCGCCACACCCGCGAAGCCTCGCGCAGCGCGGGCGCGGCCTGTTCGCGCGCGAACAGCGAGGCCAGCGCCGGGGCAGGCTCGCGCGCGATCGGTTCGGTCTGCCAGCTGGCCATGGCGCTTGCGGCAGGGGCCTGGGCGCTGCGCTGCCCGGCGCTGTCGAGCGCATGGCGCAGCCCCGAAACGATGAACCCGCGCACGAAGGCCGGATCGCGAAAGCGCACCTCGGTCTTGGCCGGATGGACGTTGACGTCGACCTCCTCGGGTGGAACCTCAAGGAACAGTGCCAGCACGGCGTGGCGGTCGCGCGCGAGCATGTCGGCATAGGCTCCGCGCACCGCTCCGGCGAGCAGCCGGTCCTTCACCGGGCGACCGTTGACGAACAGATACTGGTGATCGGCTACCCCGCGGTTGTAGGTCGGCAGGCCCGCCACCCCCGTCAGCCGTGCCGGTCCGCGCTCCAGCGCGATCGCCACCCCGTCCTCGGCCAGTTCGCGCGCGACGATCTGCGCCACCCGCGCGGCCAGGCTGTCACCTCCCTGCACCGCCAGCACCCGGCGCCCGTCGTGTTCAAACGTGAAGCCGATTTCGGGCCGGGCCATGGCCAGGCGCCGCACCACATCGAGGCAGGCGGCATATTCGCTGCGCGCGCTGCGCAGGAACTTGCGGCGCGCGGGAACCTTGCCGAACAGATCCTCGACCCGGATCCGCGTGCCGGGGGGAAGCGCAGCCGGCCCCTCGTCCGCCAGCACCCCGTGATCGACCACCCGCCGCCAGCCCTCGCCCTGCCCGCGAACCCGGCTTTCCAGCGTCAGCCGCGCCACCGAAGCAATTGAGGGCAGCGCCTCGCCGCGAAAGCCCATTGTCGCGACCAGTTCGATATGTTCGTCGGGCAATTTGGAGGTGGCGTGGCGTTCGAGCGCCAGCGCGATTTCGTCCACGCTCATCCCGCAGCCATCGTCGCTCACCTCGATCCCGCCCAGCCCGCCTTCGCTCAGCCGCACCGCGATGCTGCGCGATCCCGCGTCGATGGCGTTTTCGACCAGTTCCTTGAGCGCCGATGCCGGGCGCTCGACCACCTCGCCCGCGGCGATGCGGTTGACCAGTTCCTCGGGCAGGCGGCGGATTGTGGGCATGGCCGGATGCTAGCGGCGAAGCGCCCCGAATTCGAGACGGGGCCTGTGCAAAAGCGGACGGTTAGGAACAATTTTTTGGCCTTTGCGCGGGGCTTGCGCTAAGGGGGCCGCTTCCACGCCACAGCAATGGGCCGCAGCGGCGCGAATCGCACCGCAGTGGTCCATAATATCTACAGGTTTATCAATGGCTTCGTTCCTCTCGCGATTCTTCAAGTTCGGTTCGCAAAACATGGCTATCGACCTCGGCACAGCCAACACGCTGGTCTATGTCCAGGATCGCGGGATCGTGCTCAACGAACCCTCGGTGGTGGCGATCGAAACGATCAACGGAATCAAGCGGGTCAAGGCCGTGGGCGACGATGCCAAGATGATGATGGGCAAGACCCCGGACAGCATCGAGGCGATCCGCCCGCTGCGCGACGGGGTGATCGCGGACATCGAAGTGGCCGAAGAAATGATCAAGCACTTCATCCGCAAGGTGAACGGCAAGCGCACCTCGATGTTCAACCCGCCGGAAATCGTGATCTGCGTGCCGTCGGGTTCGACCTCGGTCGAGCGCCGCGCGATCCGCGATGCTGCGAGCAACGCGGGCGCCAGCGCGGTCTATCTGATCCTTGAACCGATGGCGGCGGCAATCGGCGCCGACATGCCGGTTACCGAGCCGGTCGGCTCGATGGTGGTCGATATCGGCGGTGGCACCACCGAGGTTGCTGTGCTTTCGCTGCGCGGCCTGGCCTATACCACTTCGGTTCGGGTCGGCGGCGACAAGATGGACGAAGCGATCGTCTCCTACGTTCGGCGCCACCACAACCTGCTGATCGGCGAAGCCACGGCCGAGCGGATCAAGAAGGACTATGGCGTTGCCATGGTTCCCGCCGACGGAGTGGGCGAGACGATCCAGATCAAGGGCCGCGATCTGGTCAACGGCGTGCCCAAGGAAATCACCATCACCCAGGCCAACCTGGCCGAAGCGCTGAGCGAGCCGATCGGCGCGATCGTCGAGGGGGTGCGGATCGCGCTCGAAAACACCGCGCCCGAACTGGCCGCCGACATCGTCGACCAGGGGATCGTCCTGACCGGCGGCGGCGCGCTGATCGCCGGGCTCGACGAATACCTGCGCGAGGAAACCGGGCTGCCGGTCTCGATCGCGGAGGATCCGCTGTCCTGCGTGGCGCTCGGCACCGGGCGGGCCATGGAAGATCCGATCTACCGCGGTGTCCTGCACACCGCTTGAGGCAACCCCGGGCCGGGTGATGCAACCCGCCGCCCGCAAGGAGTAGGCCAGGCATGGCGCCGCCGAGCAATCGCCGCCCGGGCTATTCGCGCAAGGCCCAGTTCGGTACCTTTTTCGGCTATCTGGCCGCTGCCGTCGGCGTTCTCGCCGGGGGCGGCCTGCTGATCGCCTCGGCCAGCAACTCCGATTCCTTTTCCTCGCTGCGTGGCGCTGCGGGCGATGCGGCCGCGCCGGCCGGGGAAGTATCGGCCAAGGTGCGCAGCACCGGCGATGGCTTCGCCGCAACCCTGGCCGGCTATTTCACCCGCGGCAGCCGCGTTTCCCGGCTCGAGCGCGAGGTTGCCGAAGCCCGCGTCCGCGATGCCGAGGCCAGGGCGCTCAAGGATGAGAACGCGCGGCTCAAGGCCCTGATCGGGCTTGCCGGAACGGAGCCGAAGCCGGTGATTGTCACCCGCCTGATCGGTTCTACCAGTTCCAGCTCGCGCCGCTTCGCGCTGCTGGGCGCGGGATCGGATCAGGGTGTGGCGGTTGGCATGCCGGTCCGCTCGCCGCTCGGGCTGGTTGGCCGCGTGCTCGAGGTTGGCCGCAATTCGGCGCGGGTCCTGCTCATTACCGACAGCGAATCGATGGTCCCGGTGCGCCGCGCCAGCGACGGGATCGAGGCTTTCGCCACCGGCCAGGGCAACGGCACCCTGCAGCTTCGGCTGATCAATTCGGGGGTCAATCCGCTGCGCAAGGGGGATGCCTTCGTGACCTCGGGCCAGGGCGGCCTGTTCCGTCCGGGGACCGCCGTGGCGGTGGTCGAGAACCTGACCCGCGACGGCGCGATTGCCCGCCCGCTCAGCGATCCGGGCGCGACCGATTTCGTGGCGGTCTATCCACTCTGGGACGAAGCGCTGAAGGGCGCCGAGCTCAAGCCCGAGCCGGGCGCAAGACCGGCGGGAGCACGCTGATGGCGCAAACGCTCGGCGATGCGCTGACCGATCTTTCGCGGCCCCGGATCAACCGCTCGCCCTCGCCGCTGCTTGCGCTGGCCATGCCCTGGCTGGTGATCGCGCTGGGCAGTCTCAGCCCCTATTGGCCGCTGGTAGCATCGGCCCCGGTGGTTCCGCCGCTCGGGTTCATGGCGCTGATTGCCTGGCAGCAGGCCCGGCCCGGCCTGCTTCCCGTCTGGGCCGGACTGCCGCTTGGCCTGTTCGATGATCTGTTCAGCGGCCAACCCATGGGATCGGCCTTGCTGCTGTGGTCCCTGGCGATGATCGCGCTCGATACGATCGAGCTGCGCACCCCGTGGCGCAATTTTCTCAGCACCTGGGCCGTGGCTATGGCCATGATCGCGGCCTATCTGGTGCTGACATTGCTGATCGCCAGCCACGGCACCGCGCGAACCCTGCCCACGGTTCTGGTTCCGCAGCTTGTACTCTCGGTGCTGCTCTATCCCCTGGTTGCGCGTCTGGTCGCCGCGGCCGATCGGCTGCGGCTCGTCCAGCTGAGGCAGATCTAGATGTTCGGTGAAAGCCAGCATGTCAGCTCGGGGACGCTCAAGAACAGTTTCGAGCGGCGCAGCATCCTGATCGGCGGCTTGCAGATCGGGATCGGCACCCTGTTGGCGGCGCGTATGGGCTGGATCGGCCTGGTCCAGAACGCCAAGTACCAGATGGCCTCGGAGAGCAACCGGGTCAATCTTACCCTGATCCCGCCCCGGCGCGGCTGGATCCTCGATCGCAAGGGCGAGCCGCTTGCCGCCAACCGCGCCGATTTCCGGGTCGACCTGATCCCGGCGCGGCTCGACGACCGCGATCATACCCTAAAGGAACTGGCGCGGTTGCTGTCGCTTGGCGAGGACAAGATCGCCGACATTTCCGACAAGCTTGAAAAGTCGTCCGGCTTCCGGCCGATCGAAGTCGCCGCCGGGCTCGACTGGGACCGCTTCGCCGCGATCAGCGTGCGCCTGCCCGATCTGCCGGGGGTTATCGCCCAGCGCGGCTATTCCCGCTGGTATCCCAACGGCCCTTCGGTTGCCCACCTGATCGGCTATGTCGGCCCGGCATCGGCGGAAGACTATGAGAAGTCCAACAAGAACCCGTTGCTGGTTACCCCCGGTTTCAAGGTCGGCAAGGACGGGCTGGAAAAGAACTTCGAGATGGCGCTGCGCGGCGTGCCCGGCGCACGGCGCACCGAGGTAACCGCCAGCGGCAAGGTGGTGCGCGATCTCGATACCCGCGAGGACATTCCCGGCAAACCGCTCAAGCTGACGATCGACGCTGCCTTGCAGGACTATGCCTCGCGCCGGATCGGCCTTGAATCCGCATCGGTGGTGGTGATCGACTGCATCACCGGCGGGATCCTCGCGCTCTGCTCGATGCCGGCTTTCGATCCCAATGCCTTTGCCGGCGGGATCGGGCGCCTGCAGTGGAAGATGCTCAACCAGGACGATCACATCCCACTGCTCAACAAGGCGCTGCGGGGGCTCTATCCGCCGGGCTCGACCATGAAGCCGATGGCGACGCTGGCGCTGCAGCAACATGGTGTTTCCCCCGACGAACGGATCAACTGCCCCGGCGGCTACCGGCTCGGCAACCGCTTCTTCCGCTGCGACGCGGTCCATGGCGCGGTCGACATGGCCGGAGCGATCGAGCACAGCTGCAACACCTATTTCTGGAGCATGGCTCACCGGGTTGGCTACGATACCATCGCACCGGTCGCGCGTCTGCTTGGGCTGGGGCAGGAATTCGATCTTCCGCTCACCTCGCAGCGTTACGGAACGATCCCCGACGCTGCCTGGAAGATGCGCCGCTACAAGCAGGAATGGACCGCCGCGGATTCGCTCAATGCCTCGATCGGGCAAGGCTATGTGCTGGTTTCGCCGCTGCAGCTGGCGGTCATGACTTCGCGCATCGCCAGCGGTCGCAACCTGGTCCCGTCGGTGCTGTTCGGTCAGCCTAAGCCGACCGGCCCGGATCTGCCCTTCACACCCGAACAGCTCGCCGTGGCCCATCAGGGAATGTTCCGCGTGGTCAACGGTTCGGGCACGGCGACCGCGAGCCGCCTAAACCTCGGCGATATCCAGATGGCGGGAAAGACCGGCACCGCGCAGGTCCGCGCACTGGTCAGCCGGGGCAGCCAGGGCGCCTGGAAATCGCGCGATCACTCGCTGTTCATCTGCTATGCCCCCACCGACGCGCCGCGCTATGCCATGTCGGTAGTGGTCGAGCACGGCACCTTCGGTGCCCGCGCCGCCGCCCCGATCGCCCGCGACGTCATGACTTTCCTGTTCGATCCGGGCAAGGCCTGGGATACGCTGCTGGCCATGGAAAAGAGCTGGGGCGGGACTGCCGCGGAACGGATGGATGCCAAGTATCGCAGCTTTGTTGCCCACAACGGAACGATCGCACCCAAGGTCGGTGACGACAAGGAAGTGAAGGCCGCGATCGACCGTGCCGGCAACTCCGAAACCGCCGTGGAGAATGCGGGCGAGAATGGCGACCTGCGCGAGGAGCCGGAAAACAGCTCGCCGCACCCGGCGCCGAATGCTCAGCCCTCGGCCACTCCTGCTGCCGCGTCCGATGCGGGGGGCACGCAATGACCCTGCGCAGCCGTATCCCCGAGGCTATCGCGCGTGAGCCCTGGCACGTGATCGTGCCGCTGTTCGCGCTCAACACCTTTGGATCGGCGGTGCTCTATTCGGCGGCAGGAGGAAAGCTCCAGCCCTGGGCGCTGCTGCACGAAATCCATTTTGCGGTGTTCCTCGTCATGGCGCTGGTGATCTCGCGCTTGCCGCGCGAGCTGTTCCAGCTGCTCGCCTATCCGGGCTATGGGCTGCTGATCGTGATGCTGGTGCTGGTCGAACTGATCGGCGGAATTGGCGGCGGCAGCCAGCGCTGGCTCGACCTCGGCTTCATGACGCTCCAGCCATCGGAGCTGATGAAGCCGGGGATCGTGCTGGCCCTTGCCCGGTTCTTTGAAACGCTTCCCCCCAGTATGACCCGCAGCTGGCGCACCCTGCTGCCACTGGGGGCACTGGTGGTGGTTCCCGCCGGACTGGTCATGCTCCAGCCCGATCTCGGCACGGGCCTTGCCATCTGTGCCGGGGCGGCGGTGGTCATCTTTCTCGCGGGGCTTCCTGCATCGTGGTTCGTCGGCGCGGGCGCGGCGGGCGCGGCGATCGCCCCGATCGCCTTCTTCACCCTGCTCCACGATTACCAGCGCAAGCGCGTGCTCACTTTCCTTGATCCGGAAAGCGACCCGCTTGGCACCGGCTACCACATCACCCAGTCGAAGATCGCGATCGGTTCGGGCGGGTTCTTCGGCAAGGGTTTCGGCA
>JAKOWQ010000448.1 GCA_029781465.1 Pseudomonadota bacterium | reverse complement strand
ATGTCCGAAGCCTTGAGGCCGGCATCGGCCAGCGCCTTCTTCATCGGTTCCTTGGTGCGTTCGATAAGACCCGCGACCATCTTTTCGAGGTCGGCGCGGGTGATCGTTTCCACCAGGTGCAGCGGGGTGGTGCTGCCGCCTTCCATGCGGGCGGTGATGAAGGGCAGGTTGATTTCGGTCGACGCCGTGCTCGACAGCTCGATCTTGGCCTTTTCCGCCGCTTCCTTGAGCCGCTGGAGAGCGAGCTTGTCGGTGCGGAGGTCCATGCCCTCCTTCTTCTTGAACTGTTCGGCCAGCCATTCGACCACCTGGGTGTCGAAATCCTCGCCGCCCAGGAAGGTATCGCCGTTGGTGCTCTTCACCTCGAACACGCCGTCGCCGATCTCGAGGATCGAGACGTCGAAGGTGCCGCCGCCAAGGTCATAGACCGCGATGGTCTTGCCGTCGTTCTTTTCCAGGCCATAGGCCAGCGCCGCCGCGGTCGGCTCGTTGATGATGCGCAGCACCTCAAGCCCCGCGATCTGGCCGGCGTCCTTGGTTGCCTGGCGCTGCGCGTCGTTGAAATAGGCCGGGACGGTAATCACCGCCTGGGTAACCGTCTCGCCAAGATAGCTCTCGGCGGTTTCCTTCATCTTCTGGAGGATGAAGGCGCTGATCTGGCTGGGCGAATAGTCTTCCCCGCCGGCCTTGACCCAGGCGTCGCCGTTCTTGCCCTTGACGATGGTATAGGGAACCAGCTCGGTGTCCTTCTTGGTCACCGGATCGTCAAAGCGGCGCCCGATCAGGCGTTTGACCGCGAAAATCGTGTTGTCACCGTTGGTCACCGCCTGGCGCTTGGCCGGCTGACCGATCAGCCGCTCACCATCCTTGGTGAAGGCGACGATCGAAGGCGTGGTGCGCGCGCCTTCGGCATTTTCGATCACCTTGGGCTTGCCTCCGTCCATCACGGAGACGCAGCTGTTGGTCGTGCCCAGGTCGATACCGATTACTTTGCCCATATAAAGCCCATCCTTGGTTCAGGTTTGACACCGCTTCGGATGCCTCCCGCTAAACGGCAAGGCAGGTCGGCGGCTCGTTATGCCAGGCCGATATAGGAGCGGTTTTGCTTGGCACAAGGGCACCGGAAAGCTAGCGAAACAGAAACCCCGAACCCGCCGAAAGGACTTGCTGCAATGTCTCGCCTAAGCCTTCTTGCCGCTCCCGTTGCCCTTGCCCTGTCGCTGACTGCCTGTCAGCAGGGCGCTCCGGACCAGGCTGGGGCCACCGAGGCAGCCACCGCCGCACCCGATGCCAAGCCGGGAATGGCGTTGAGCGCGGGCCGGCTCGTGCTTCCGGTGGTCGCGGGAAATCCGGCCGCGGCCTATTTCGACCTGACCAACGGCGGCGGAGAGGCCGTGACCCTGGCTGCCGTTTCGATCGACGGCGCGGCCAAGGCGGAAATGCACCAGACGGTCGGCGGCAAGATGAGCCCGCTTGATGGTGCGACGGTTGAGCCCGGCGCGACTCTCAAGTTCGAACCGGGCGCGAACCATGTCATGGCATTTGAACTCGATCCCAAGTTTGCGCCTGGTGGCACGACGGAGATCACCCTGACCTTTGCCAACGGCGACAAGCTTTCCGCGCCCCTCAAAATCGAGGCGCGCGGCGATGCCATGGGGAGCATGGATATGGGCGGGCACGATATGGGATCCCACCGCTGAGCCAGCACGCCTGCCCGGTTGGCGGCGAGCGCCCGCTAACCCTTGGCGAAACGGCATTGGTGCAATCGGTGTTCGGCGCCGCGATAGACTGCGCGCGGGTTACGATCCGGCGGCGCCGCTGGTGGTGGTTTCAGCCCCGCCACATCACCATGGCGCCGATGGGCCACCTGCACTTTCACCCCGCCGGTGACGGATACTGCGATGATTTCAGCCAGGCATCACCCGACCTGCAGGGTCATTTCATCCATGAAATGACCCACGTCTGGCAGGCCCAGACGCGTGGCTGGTGGTATGTCGTTGTGCTCGGCGCGGTCCAGCGCCGCTATTCCTATCGGCTGCAACCGGACAAGCGGCTTGAGGACTACGGGATCGAGCAACAGGCCGAGATCGTGCGCCATGCCTTCATGGCCCGGATGGGGTGGCTGAAGTCCACCCGCGCCGAAGCTTCATTTCTCGAATCGCTAGTCTCTTTCAGAGGCTAGGGATCAATCCGGCTTCTTCGCCACTGCCACCATCGCCGGGCGCAGCAGGCGATCCTTGATCATGTAACCGGCCTGCAATTCCTGCAGCACGGTTCCGGGTTCGGCATCGGCACTTGGCACTTCGAGCATGGCCTGATGCTGGTTGGGATCGAGCGGCAGACCGGTTGCAGCGATGCGGCTGATGCCGTGGAGACCGAACACCTTGTCGAGCTCGCGCGCGGTGGCCTCGATCCCGGCGACCAGGCTGTTCAGCCGCTCATCCTCGCGCAGCTCCTGGGGGATGGCATCGAGCGCGCGGGACAGATTGTCCGAAACCGAAAGAATGTCGCGGGCAAAGCCGGTTGCTGCATAGGTGCGGGCATCGGCCACGTCCTTCTCCAGACGGCGGCGCACGTTCTGGGTTTCGGCCTTGGCGTAAAGAATGTCCTGCCGGGCCGCCTCAAGATCGTTCTTGAGCATGGCCAAGGCGTCGTCGAGCGCTTCGCTCGCGTTCTCAAGGTCGATCATGTCTTCGGGAACGCCGGCCAATTCGGCTTCAACCGCCGGGTCGGCCTGCGGCTTCTTGTCATCGCTCATTGCAGTCAGAAACCTGTCTTATCCGATCAATTTGCCCAGTGACTGGGCGGTGAAGTCGATCATGGGGACGAGCCGGGCATAATTCAACCGCGTCGGGCCGATAACCCCCAGCACCCCCACCACCTTGCCCTCGCGGTCGCGATAGGGCGATGCGATCACCGAAGAGCCGGACAGCGCGAACAGCCGGTTCTCCGCGCCGATGAAGATCCGGGTCGCCTCGGCCTCGCGCGCCGAATCGAGCAGGTTGGCGACCGATTGCTTGCTTTCCAGATCGTCGAGCAGCATCCGCACCCGTTCAAGATCGGTCTGCACGCTTTCGTCGATCAGGTTGGACGCGCCGCGCACGATCAGCACCGGCCGTTGCAGCGCATCCTCGCTCCACAAGGCCAAGCCGCGTTCGACCAGATCGCGGCTCGCGGCATCGAGCGCGCTGCGCCCTGCGGCGATCTCGGCCCTGATCGCCCGGCCCGCCTCGGCAAGGGTTTTGCCGCCAAGGTGCGCGGTGATGTAGTTCGAGGCCGCTTCGAGCGCGCCGGGCGCGATCCCTCCGGGCAGGTCGATCACCCGGTTTTCGATGCCTCCATCGCTTCCCACCAGCACCGTCAGCGCGCGGGTTTCGGAAAGCGGCACCAGCTGAAGCTGGGCCAGGCGCGGTTCGCGGCGCGGCACCATCACCACCCCGGCGGCGGCGGAAAGCTCGGACAACAGCGTGCTCGTTGCCGCGAGCGCGGCCTCGACCGGGCCAGGTTGGGCAAGCCGACTCTCGATGGTCAAGCGCTCCTCTGCGGTCGGCTCGGCAACCTGCATCATCGCATCCACGAACAGGCGCAGCCCCACCTCGGTCGGCAAACGACCGGCGCTGGTATGCGGCGCGGCGAGCAGCCCCAGCCCCTCAAGCTCGTGCAGGACCGAGCGGATCGAGGCGGGAGAGAGGTTGAGCCCCCCTGCTCCGGCCAGCGTCTTCGACCCCACCGGCTGCCCCGAGGAAAGATACCCCTCGACCACCAGGCGAAAAATCTCGCGGGCGCGGGCGGTCAGTTCGGAAATTGGCGGGCTGGGCATCCGGTCTATTTAGAACCTGCACTTGCAGCCTCAAGCCCAATGCGCCTAACGCGGTGCAAACAGCAACAAGGAATCCCCATGCGACCTTCCGGCCGCGCGCCCGACGAGATGCGCGCTATCAGCTTTGAACCGCACTATACCAAGCATGCCGAGGGATCGGTGCTGGTCAGTTTCGGGCATACCAAGGTGATCTGCACTGCCTCGGTCGAGGAGCGCCTGCCGCCGTGGCTGCGCGGCAAGGGCGAAGGCTGGGTGACGGCGGAATATTCGATGCTGCCCCGCGCCACCCACACCCGCGGCGCGCGGGAAGCGGCCAAAGGCAAGCAGAGCGGGCGGACGCAGGAAATCCAGCGCCTTATCGGCCGTTCCTTGCGCGCTGTCTGCGATCTTAAGAAGCTGGGCGAACGCCAGATCACGCTCGATTGCGACGTGATCCAGGCCGATGGCGGCACCCGCACCGCGGCGATATCGGGCGCCTGGGTGGCCTTGCGCATCGCGGTCGGCAAGCTGATGGAACAGGGGCTGATTGCCGAAGACCCCCTCACCCGCAAGGTCGCGGCGGTTAGCTGTGGAATCGCGGAAGGCGTGCCGGTGCTCGATCTCGACTACGATGAGGATTCAAGCGCCGACGCCGATGCCAACTTCGTACTGATCGAAGGCGGCCAGATCGCCGAAGTCCAGGCCACGGCGGAAGGCGCGACCTATGACGAGGAAGCCCTCTTGCGCCTGCTGCGCCTTGCCCGGATCGGCTGCGAGCGGATCTTCGCCGCACAGGGAGAAGCGGTGAAATGACCCGCAGGTTGGGTTCCGAAACCTTGGTGATTGCCACGCACAACGCGGGCAAACTGAAGGAAATCGGCGCCCTTCTGGCCCCTCATGGGGTGAGCTGCATTTCCGCCGGGTCGCTCAGCTTGCCCGAGCCGCCCGAGACCGGCCAGACCTTTGTCGAAAACGCGCTGATCAAGGCGCGGGCGGCGGCGCAGGGATCGGGATTGCCCGCTCTGGCCGATGACAGCGGGCTGTGCGTCGATGCGCTGGCCGGCCGGCCGGGGGTCTACACCGCCGACTGGGCCGAGCGGCAGTGGTTCGAGGGACCACCGGGGCGCGACTGGTACATGGCGATGGGCAAGGTTGAGGGAATGCTTCAGGAACTGGGCGCAAGTATCGACCGTTCATGCCATTTTGCCTGCGTTCTGGCCCTCGCCTGGCCCGATGGCGAGCACGCGGTATACGAAGGCCGCGCCTTGGGCACGCTGACCTGGCCGCCGCGCGGCACGCTGGGTTTCGGCTATGATCCGGTGTTCGTACCGCTGGGTGAAAAGCGCACCTTTGCCGAGCACGATCCGGCGGAAAAGCACAGCATAAGCCACCGCGCCGACGCCTTTGCCAAGCTGGTCGCGGAGCAGTTTGCGGGTTAAGGCAGGCACATGGCCCGCGCGCTCTACATCCATTGGCCGTTCTGCCTCGCCAAATGCCCCTATTGCGATTTCAACAGCCATGTCCGCGCCAGCGTGGATCACGCGCTGTGGCAGGAAGCGCTGCTGGCGGACCTGCGCCACGAAGCCGCGCTGGCGGGCGGAGAGCCGCTTGAATCGGTGTTTTTCGGTGGCGGCACACCGTCGTTGATGCCCCCTGCGCTGGTCGCCAGCCTGCTGGAAGAGGCCGAGCGGTTGTGGGGCTTTGCCGGGGGGATCGAGATCACCCTTGAAGGCAATCCTTCCTCGGTCGAGGCCGCCAATTACACCGAGCTGGCGGCTGCGGGGATCAACCGCGCCTCGCTGGGCTTGCAGGCGCTCGACGATGAGACGCTGCGCTTTCTGGGACGGCTTCACGGCGCCCGAGAAGGACTGAAGGCGCTTGAAGTGGCACAGAAGCACTTCGAGCGGGTCAGTTTCGACCTGATCTATGCCCGCCCTGGGCAGAACGCGGCGCAATGGGGTGAGGAGCTGACCCGGGCGCTGGGATTCGGCACCGGGCATCTTTCGCTCTACCAGCTGACCATCGAGCCCGGCACGCACTTTGCCACCCAGGTGCGGCAAGGTCGGTTCACCCCGCTTGACGACGATGCCGCCGCCGACCTCTTCGCGCTGACCCAGGAACTGACCCGCGCCGCCGGGCTGCCACGCTACGAGGTTTCCAACCACGCCCGCCCCGGCGAGGAGAGCCGCCACAACCTGACCTATTGGCGCTACCGGGACTATTGCGGGGTCGGCCCCGGCGCGCACGGGCGGCGCGGCGGCACGGCGACGGTGCGCCACCGCAAGCCGGAAAACTGGCTGGCGGCAATTTCGCACGTCGCTCACGGAATCGGCGAGGAACGCCCGCTCGGCCAGCGCGAGCAGGCCAGCGAGGCGCTGCTGATGGGCCTGCGGCTGAGCGAAGGCGTCGACCTTGCCGATCTTGCTGCGCGTTTCGCGCTTTCGCCGGTCGAGCTGTGCGATCGGGACCGGGCCGATTTCCTCTCCCGGCAGGGGCTGGTCTGGCGGGAAGGCTGGCGGCTGGGGGTGACCGATCAGGGGATCGGAGTACTCGATGCCCTGCTGGGCGAGCTGGTCCCCGCCGGGTTGCTGGCGGCATGACGCGGACGGCGCTGCTTGAGGCCTGGCAAGCGCACCTCTCGCACGGCCGCCGCCGCTCGCCGCATACGGTGCGGGCCTATCTGGCTACGGCGGCGCGGCTGATGGAGGCGCTGGGCGATCCCGATTGGCCCGCCCTCGCCCGGCTCGATGCGGCGGCACTGCGCGGCCAGCTGGCCCGCAGACGCGCGGAGGGACTTGGCAATGCCAGTGCCGCGCGCGAACTTTCCGCGCTCAAGCAGTTCATCGCCTTCGCCCGCGAACAGGCCGGGATGGCCGATGCGTCGCCCCCGCGGATGCGCGGGCCGCGTGTCAGGAAAGGCATCCCCCGCCCGGTCACGCCCGACGAGGCTGTCAACCTTGCCGTCACGGTGGAGGAAGACGCGCGGGAGGAATGGATCGGCGCGCGCGACCGCGCGGTGCTGCTGCTGCTCTATGGCGCGGGGCTGCGCATTGCCGAGGCGCTGGCCCTGCCCGCGTCGGCGCTGCCGCTGGGCGAGGCGCTGACCGTTACTGGCAAGGGCAACAAGCAGCGCGTCGTTGCCCTGCTTCCGGTGGTGCGCGATGCGGTGGCCGATTATGCCGCCAAGTGCCCCTGGCCGCTCGAGCGGGACAAGGTGCTGTTCCGGGGCGCGAAGGGCGGTCCGCTTTCGCAGGGCATGGTGCAAAAGGCGATGGCCCGGGCGCGGATCGCTCTGGGCCTGCCGCCCAGCGCCACGCCCCACGCGCTGCGTCACTCCTTCGCTACCCATCTGCTCGGCGCGGGAGCCGATCTGCGCAGCCTTCAGGAACTGCTCGGCCACGCCAGCCTGGGTTCAACCCAGATCTACACCAAGGTGGACGCCGCAACCCTGCTCGACGTCTACCGCCACGCCCACCCGCGAGAGGCGCGCTAATCCTCGTCCTTCCAGCGCACTACGCGCCAGCCCCAGACCGCCACCACCAAAACGACCATGCCCCAGATCACCGGACCAGCAAGGCCATTGGCGGTTTCCAGATAGCCGGCCAGCCAGTGCCCGCCGACGATCAGCAGGACATTCCACACCGCCGCTCCGGCAAAGGTGAACAGCAGGAATTTCCAGTGCTTCATGTGGCTGAGCCCGGCGGGAAGCGAGATCATGGTGCGCAGGAACGGGGAAAAACGCATCGCGAAGACCACCCATTGCCCGTGGCTCTGAAAGAACCGGGTCGCGGCTTCGACATCGCTCCAGCGCATGGTCAGCCAGCGCCCCCAACGATCCACCAGCGGTTCAAGGCGGCGATAGCCCAGCCGGTCGCCCACCAGGAACCAGACATAGTTGCCCAGCGTCGATCCGATCGTGCCGACCCACAGCAGCGGCCAGAACTCCATCGTACCGCGCGCCACCGCAACGCCGCCCAGCCCCATGATCAGCTCGCTGGGGATCGGCGGGAAAACGTTCTCCAGAAACATCAGAAAGGCGATGCCCCAGTAGCCGCCCTGCTCGATCAGGTTGACGATCCAATTGTCCATTGCGGCCTATTTCATCGCGGCCAGGCGCGCTTCGATCGCGTCCCAGATCCGCGCGGGGGTATTGGTGCCGTTGAAGCGGTCGATCGCCATGATCCCGGTGGGCGAAGTGACGTTGATTTCGGTCAGCCATTTGCCGCCGATCACGTCGATCCCGACGAAGACCAGCCCGCGCTCCTTCAGCGTCGGGCCCAGCGCGGCGCAGATTTCCTCTTCGCGGGCGTTGAGCGTGGTCGGTTCGGCATAGCCGCCCGCGGCCAGGTTGGAACGGAATTCGCCCGCGCCGGGGCGGCGGTTGATCGCCCCGGCGATCTCGCCGTCGACCAGCACGATGCGCTTGTCGCCCTCGCTGATCTCGGGAAGGAAGGGCTGAAACATGTGCGGCTCGACCCAGGCGTTGTCGAACAGCTCGATCAGCGCCCCCAGGTTGCTGCCATCGGCGGGAATACGCACCACCGCCTTGCCGCCGTTGCCGTGCAGCGGCTTCATCACCAGGTCGCCGGGATAACGGGCATGGAATTCGCGCACGTCCTCGATGCGGCGGGCGATCAGCGTCGGCGGCATGAAGTGCGCGAAATCGAGCACGTAGACTTTTTCCGGCGCGTTGCGCACGCTGGCCGGATCGTTGACCACCAGGGTCTGCCCCTCAAGCCGCTCAAGCAGGTGGGTGGCGGTGATATAGGACAGATCGAAAGGTGGATCCTGACGCATCAGCACCACGTCGACGTCCTTGACCAGGTCGATCCTGCGGTACTCATCCTTGCTGAAGTGATCGCCCGCAACGCGCCGCACCGTCACCGGCGCGGCCCAGGCGGTCAGCCGCCCGCAATCGTAGGCCAGCGTCTTCACGTCATAGTGAAAGCACGCATGGCCGCGCGCCTGCGCCGCCTCGATTAGGGCGAAGCTCGAATCCCCGGCAATGTTGATGGTTTCGAGCGGGTCCATCTGGACGGCGACGCGCAGGCTCATTTCCTTGGCTCCCAGTGGGGATGACGATCAGGCGATCAGGGCATTCGCCATGTGGCGCGGGAAACGCCCCGGCGCAAGGAGCACGGCATCGATCCGCACCACGTCACCCGCCCTGGCATAGCGGTGCGCCGCCGCTTCGACCGCAGCCCGAACTCGGCGCATGCGGTAATCGTCGAGCGCCAGATCGAGATCCGCGTCGCGCTGGCGCCATTTCACCTCGACGAAGGCCACCACCTTGCCGCGCCGTGCCACCAGATCGATTTCGCCGCGCGGGGTCTTCACCCGGCGGGCAACAATGCGCCAGCCCTTGAACCGCAGGAACCAGGCCGCCAGGCTTTCCCCGCGCCTGCCCTGCGCCTCGCGCCGCGCCCGCTCGCTCACTTGAGTTCCAGCGCCCGCGCGTAGAGCATCTTGCGGTCAAGCCCGGTCAGGCGCGCAACGTCGGCGGCGGCCTGCGAGGGTTTGTTCTTGCCCAGCGCGGCGCGCAGCAGCGCATCGATATCCATTTCACCCTCGCCCCGTTCGCCCGGCGGGCCGACCAGCAGCACGATCTCCCCCTTGGGTGGATGGGCCGCGTAATGCTCCAGCAGTTCGGCCGGGGTGCCGCTGCGGCATTCCTCGAAACGCTTGGTCAGCTCGCGCGCGACCGCCACCTCGCGGCCCGGCAGCACCTCGGCAACGGCCGTCAGCGCATCGGCAAGACGCGGAGCGGTTTCATAGAACACCAGCGTGGCGCGCACCGGCGCGAGTTCGGCCAAGGCTTCGGCCCGCGCCTTGGCCTTTGTGGGCAGGAACCCGGCGAACAGGAACCGGTCGCTGGGCAATCCGGCCAGCGTCAGCGCGACCACCGCCGCGCTTGGCCCCGGAAGCGAGGTAACCGCGATTCCGCGCTCGCGCGCCGCCTTGACCAGCCGGTAGCCGGGATCTGAAATCAGCGGCGTGCCGGCATCGCTAACCAGCGCCAGCGGCTGCGCGGCGGCAAGGCCGAGCAGGTGCTCGCGCGTTGCCTCGCTGGCGTGGTCGTCATAACGGATCATCCGCTGCTTGCATCCCAAGTGATTGAGAAGCTTGGCTGTGACACGGGTATCTTCACAGGCCACCGCAGATACGGCACGAAGCACCCCGGCGGCACGCGGGGTGATGTCCCCCAAGTTGCCAATCGGGGTTGCGACTATATAGAGTCCCGGTTCAAGCGGCTGGTCCATCGTCCCTCATTGGACCGCCGGGATGGGAGCGACAAGTGATGTTTGACCGGCGCAAGGCCCTTGTCCTCACCACCGCCGCGCTGCTGGCGGGCTGCAAGGTGATCCCCACGGCTCCGCCCTCCGCGCCCAAGCCGCCGCCAGGGCCGAGCGAAGCCCTGCCCGAAGACCAGAAGCGCCACCGGGTTGCCCTGCTGGTGCCGCTGACCGGTGCCAATGCCCAGGTCGGTCAGTCGCTCGCCAACGCGACAACCATGGCGCTGCTCGATACCAACGCCCAGTCCATCCGCATCACGACCTACGATACCGGCACCGATCCGGCGGAGGCGGCACGCAAGGCGATGAAGGACGGCAACCGGCTGATCCTCGGTCCGCTTTCGAGCGACGAAGCCGGTCCGGTGGCCAGGGCCGCGCGGGCCGCCAAGGTGCCGATGATCGCCTATGCCAGCGATGCCGCCCTGGCGGCGCCTGATCTGTTCGTGATGGGGATCAGCCCGCGCAACGCGGTCGATCGTATTGTTACTTTCGCCAGCAAGCAGGGACTCAAGCGCTTCGCCCTGCTCTATCCGTCCGGCGATTACGGAGCGCGGGCCAAGGCCGCCTTTTCCCAATCGGTCGGCAAGGTGGGCGGCACGCTGGTGGCCAGCGAAAGCTATGACCGTTCCAACACCTCGATCGTCAGCGCAGCGCAGCGGTTGAAATCCAAGGGCGGGTTCGATGCGGTGCTGATCGCGGATTCGGCGCGCTTCGGGGCGCTGGCCGCGCCGCAGCTCAAGCCCAAGGGAGCCACCAGGCCGCGTATCCTCGGCACCGAACTGTGGAGCGGTGAATCGGTGGTGACCACTACCGTGGCGCTGCGCGGGGCGTGGTTTCCTGCCATCTCCGACACCCGCTTCCGTCAGTTCGGCGACAGCTACAAGGCCCGCTTCGATGCGGCGCCCTACCGCCTGGCAACAATGGGATACGACAGCGTGCTGCTGAGCGTGCGGATCGCGCGCGAGTGGAAGCCGGGCACCGCCTTTCCGCTGGCCCGGCTGTCCGATGCCGATGGCTTCCTGGGGCTCGATGGGCCGTTTCGTTTTTCCGCCACGGGCGAAGGCGAACGCGCGCTTGAAGTGCGCGAGGTGCGCGCGGGCAGCATCGCGATCATCAGCCCGGCGCCCGACAAGTTCACGCCCTGACGATAACCGCGCGGTCCCGCTTGCGCGGCGGAATCCCGTGCGCCTATAGCCCGCTGCATGGCCGACGACCTGTTTGACAAATTGCCCGCCAGCGGCGGTGAAAGCTATGACGGCAGCGCGATCGAGGTGCTCGAAGGGCTTGAGCCGGTGCGGCGGCGTCCCGGCATGTACATCGGCGGAACCGATGAACGCGCGCTTCACCACCTCGCCGCCGAAGTGCTCGACAACGCGATGGACGAGGCCGTGGCCGGCCATGCCAACCGGATCGAGGTCCTGCTGGAAGAGGGCAACCGCCTGACCATTACCGACAACGGCCGCGGCATTCCGGTGGACGAACACCCCAAGTATCCCGGCAAGTCGGCGCTTGAGGTGATTCTCACCACGCTGCATTCGGGCGGCAAGTTCTCGGGCAAGGCCTATGCAACGTCGGGCGGCCTGCACGGCGTCGGGGTCAGCGTTGTCAACGCGCTGTCCACCCTCACCCGGATCGAGGTGGCGCGGAGCAAGGAGCTGTGGGCGCAGGAATTCTCGCGCGGGCTCGCCACCGGGCCGATCCGGCACCTGGGCGCTGCCCCCAACCGGCGCGGCACCAGTGTAACCTTCGTTCCCGACGGCGAGATTTTCGGCGCCGACGCGCGATTCAAGCCGGCGCGGCTGTTCCGGCTGGTGCGATCCAAGGCCTACCTTTTTGCAGGCGTGGAAATCCGCTGGAAATGCGCGCCCGCGCTGGCCAGCGAAGAGGTTCCGGCCGAAGCCGTTTTCCAGTTCCCCGGCGGGCTTGCCGATCATCTCAAGGAGCAGATCGGCACGCGTGAGTGCGTGACCACCCAGTTCTTCGCGGGCAGCCAGGATTTTCCCGGAGAGGAACAGGGCCGGGTCGAATGGGCGATCGCCTGGCCGCTGTGGTCGGACGGGTCCTATTCCTATTACTGCAACACCATCCCCACGCCCGACGGCGGCACCCACGAGGCCGGGCTGCGCGCCGCGCTGACCAAGGCGATCCGCGCCTTCGGCGAACTGGTCGGCCAGAAGAAGGCCAAGGACATCGCGCCCGAAGACGTGGTCACCGGCAGCGAGGTGATGCTTTCGGTATTCATTCGCGATCCCCAGTTCCAGAGCCAGACCAAGGATCGCCTAACCAGCCCCGAGGCCGCGCGGCTGGTCGAGAACGCCGTTCGCGACCATTTCGACCATTTCCTCACCGACAACATGGAGCGCGGCAAGGCTCTGCTGGGCGCGGTGATGGAACGGATGGACGATCGCCTGCGCCGCAAGGCCGAGCGCGAGGTCAAGCGCAAGACCGCCACCAATGCCCGCAAGCTGCGCCTGCCCGGCAAGCTGACCGATTGCTCGGGCGAAGGCGATGGCGAGACCGAGCTGTTCATCGTCGAGGGTGACAGCGCGGGTGGCAGTGCCAAGCAGGCGCGCGACCGCAAGACCCAGGCGATCCTGCCGATCCGCGGCAAGATCCTCAACGTCGCCAGCGCCACTGCCGACAAGATCCGCGCCAACAGCGAAATCGCGGACCTCGGCCTGGCGCTGGGCTGCGGCACGCGCAAGGACTGCAACCCCGACAACCTGCGCTATGACCGGATCATCATCATGACCGACGCCGATGTCGATGGCGCGCATATCGCCACCCTGCTGATGACGTTCTTCTTCCAGGAAATGCCCGATGTGGTGCGGCGCGGGCACCTCTATCTTGCCCAGCCGCCGCTCTACCGGCTCACAGCCGGCAAGGAGAGCGCCTATGCCCGCGACGATGCGCACCGCGCCGAGCTGGAAGCGACGCTGTTCAAGGGCAAGAAGGTCGAAGTGGCCCGCTTCAAGGGCCTGGGCGAGATGAACCCGCAGCAGCTGCGCGAAACCACCATGGACCCGGCCAGGCGCGGCCTGCTGCGGATCACCCTTCCCCCCGAATACGAGGGCCGCGCGGCGGTGAAGGATCTGGTCGACCGCCTGATGGGCCGCGACCCCGCCCAGCGTTTCATGTTCATCCAGAACCGCGCCGGAGACCTCGACCGGGAACTGATCGACGCGTGATTACCTGCCGTCCCAGGCTTCGAAGTGCGTGGCTGGCACCGCACTGCGCGTGGTGACGAGGTAGTCGAAACCCAACAACACGAAGCGTGCCAGATCGGGCAGTGCGCGCAACTGCTTGCCCTTGATCCTGTAACGCAGCGGCTGGAGCGGGATAAGGACAAGATCGCCTTCGCCAATCCGTTCGGGCGCAATGCCTGTCGCGGTCAGCAGGTCGGCAATACCTTCGTCCTGATAATTGCCAACGCTCGTGAAATGGTCGTTCCCAGGTGAAATGGTGCGAACTCGGCCGCCGATCGGAACCCAGGCCACATGGAGGCTCTTGAGTCCGTTTTGGGCTGCCAGAGGCGGAAGGTAGGATCCAAGGTCATAGATCGACGTCGGCGTCGTGCCCCTTCCGAGGTGATAGGCGCCCATCTTCAGGACCACGCGCGGCTTCTTGCCGCTCACGGCCTTGTAGGATGCCATGAATCGGGCGGCCATGTAGCTGGCGCGCTCTTCGTTGTTGCGCGCATACTCGGCGGAATTGTTGTACTGGTAGATCCGGGCGCTGCTCGCAACATCCGCCATGATCGCACGGGACTCTCCCCCGCAGGCATTCCCAGCGGACCGGATTTCATCCGGGGGCAATGCGCTGAGCGCCGCCTTACCGAATTCACCGGCCAACAACCCGGCGCGGTCCGTGCTGGCCCAGGCCCGAAGTTTCTCTGCCACATTAGCGTCGGAACAGCGCGATGCCAAATCGTCAAAGATCTGAGCAGCGGTACCGACGAACTCCTGGTCTATCCCCCACAGACGGTCTTGTCTGGCAAAGGGCTCAGCCAATCGGGCATCTTCAACATTGCTCAGGAATGGCAATGCAAAGGGTTGCCCCTTCAGGCCGGCCTGCAGGCCTGCAACTCCACCGCGCTTGAGCTTGGCTCTGGCCCAGGCTGCCCCATATTCCCCTACCT
>JAKOWQ010000175.1 GCA_029781465.1 Pseudomonadota bacterium | reverse complement strand
GCTGGTAACGCCTTCGCCCATCACGAACACCCGCGCGCGGTCGATCCCATGGGCTTCGATCAGCGCCATCACCTCGTCCAGGTCCCGCGGGGCCGCGATCACGAACTTGAACCAGGCGCGCGGGTCTTCGGCCCAGGCGGCCAGCCGCTCGGGAAGCAGGGCCAGATCGGCGGGGTTGCCCGAATGGGCCAGCTTGGGGCTGACATTGTATTGCGCCACCTGCGGGTCGAGCGCGCTGTGCGGGGCGACGGTACCGTTGGTCTCGATCTCGATTCCCATGCCGCCCAGCAGCGCCGCCATCCGCGCCAGCGCCGCGCCCTGAAGCAGCGGCTCGCCCCCGGTAATCACCAGACGGTCCTGGCCCAGCGCCAAGATCCGCGCGGCCACGTCCGCCTCATCCAGCACCACCTGGTTGGCCTGCCGCGCAAAGCTCTGGGCGTCGCGGTGGGGCCGGTTGTCGCCCTCGAAGCGCCAGGTATAGGCGGTGTCACACCATACGCAGGCCAGGTTGCAGCGGCTGAGGCGCACGAAGGCGACAGGGCGCCCGATGCTTGGCCCCTCGCCCTGCAGCGAGGCAAAGATTTCCGGCTCGCCAGGCGCCGTGGTGGCAAGGGTCAGCATGGCGACTGGACACGCTGGACACGGTTCAGAAGGAAAGTGCCGCCCTTCGCCGCCTGGTGCGTGATGTCATCACCTTGCGGCAGGTTGGGGAAAGGGTGGACGCTCTGCATTGCGCAGAGTTCTTGGCAGAATTGCGGCGGGTAGGACAGGCCATTCCTTCCCCAAGGGAGAGGAACTAACCCAGCCACGCCAGCGCCGCCGCCAGCCGCTCGGCCTCAACCCACAATGCGTGCCGTATGGGCACCTTCAGCCATAGACCCAGTCAGTTCGATCGTGTGCCCAAAAAACAGGTCACCGTCGTTGAAATAGGCCAGAAACTCGCCGCTCGCGTATACGGAAATGCTCTTCAGTATGATCCGACCAAGCCACTCGCTCCTGCTGAGGGATTGCCGTCCTTCGCGCCAGACTTCATCCCAAAGTTTGAACAAGTCAGCAAAGATCCGATCCTCGAATTCTGCTTGCCATAGGTGGGCGCGATCGATCAGATTTTCGGCCTGAGTGGCGCAAAGACCAAGTTCAGCCAACTCGCCATCCAGACGAATTTTGATCTCATGGTCGCGCCAAACGGCTTTTCCTGCATAGGGCAAAGCCTCACTCGTCTTGACAAAGATACCCAAGCTCTTGTGCTCGAACGGCATGTAGTCCGGTGCCGGAATCTCAGCGACACGCAGCTCTGGATCGTCAATCTCTCCTGCCAGAGCTACGACGAGCACGTTTGAATTCCGGCCTTCCGCCAATGATTCGCCGTTTACCAAGACCCGGATTGTCATGCCGGTTGCATAGGCGTGCAGCAAACTGTGAGCGGAAGGGCGGTCCAGTCCCCCGGCAGTGACACGAAGTTCGCTGGCTTGGATCACGTGTCCATCGCTCCGCCAGGGCTGGAGGACGAAGCATACCTCCCAGCCAGCCCGCTGAGAGAACAACGCCGCATCTATGCTTGCGGCGGATTTGATCCGACCTGAAACCCAGTGATTGGCCACCTTTACCCCAGCCGCGCCAGCGCTGTCGTCAGCCGCTCGGCCTCGGCCGCGTGCATGGCATGATCGGCGCGGGCTTTTTCGACCGCCTCGGGCTTGGCCTTTTCGACGAAGGCGGGGTTGGAAAGGCGGCCTTCGAGCGATCTTGCTTCCTTGGTCGCGGTTTCGAGGGCCTTGGTGAGGCGCGTCTTTTCGGCGGCGATGTCGATCACACCTTCGAGGGGAACGATGATATTCGCGTCGCCCGCGCCAATCTGCATCGCTGCCCCGTTTGGTGCGGACTCAAAACGGATCCCGCTCAATCGCGCAAGCCGGTCGATCGCGCCGCCGTTGCGCTCAATGATTTCGCGGGTCGCCGCGCTGGGATCGGGAAGGTAGGCGTCGAGCCGCGCGCCGGGCGCAATGCCCAACTCGTTCTTGGCGGTGCGCAGATTGCCGATCAGCGCGATCAACCACTCAACCTCGGCCTTGGCCCCGGCATCCACCGCCACCCCCGGCTCGGGCCAATTCGCGGTAATCAGCGGATAGTGCGCGCGATCCCCCAGCTTGGACCATAGCTCTTCGGTGACAAAGGGCATGAAGGGATGCAGCATGACCAGGATCTGATCGAGCACCCAGCCGGCCACGGCGCGGGTTTCTTCCGCTTCCGTTCGTGGTGAGCTTGTCGAACCACCATCCTCGCGCGTCGTCCGCCCTTCGACAGGCTCAGGACGAACGGGTGAGGCGTCGAGGGCAAGCGCGGGCTTGATAAGCTCGATGTACCAGTCGCAGAACTGGTCCCAGACGAAGTGGTAGATCGCGTTGGCCGCGGCGTCGAAACGCAGCTCGGCCATGGCCTTGTCCAGCTCGGCCAGCGTCTCGACCACTTCGCCCACGATCCACTTGTTGACCGCGCTGGTGGCCTGCGGGGCGGCGAGCGAGGTGCTCGCCCCGATCCCGTTCGACTGGCAGAAGCGCGCAGCGTTCCACAGCTTGGTGGCGAAGTTGCGGTAGCCCTCGACCCGGCGCTCATCCATCTTCACGTCGCGGCCCTGGCTTTCCATCGCCGCCATGAAGAAGCGCAGCGCATCGGCCCCGTATTTGTCGATCAGCCCCAGCGGATCGACCACGTTGCCCTTGGACTTGGACATCTTCTGCCCATCGGCCGCGCGCACTAGCCCGTGGAGATAGAGCCGCGGCCACGGGTTCCGCCCGGTCATCGCCTGGCCCATCATCATCATCCGCGCGTCCCAGAAGAACAGGATGTCGAAGCCTGAGATCAGCAGGTTGTTGGGGTAGTGCTTGGCGAGCAACGGGGCTTCGTCTTCCGGCCAGCCGAGCGTGGCGAAAGGCCACAGCGCGGAGGAGAACCAGGTGTCGAGGACGTCGTTGTCACGGGCCAGCGGCTTGCCGCCCGAGAGCGCCGCGGCCTCTTCTTCGGTTTCGGCGACGAACACCGAGCCGTCATCGGCATACCACGCCGGAATCCGATGCCCCCACCACAGCTGGCGGCTCACGCACCACGGTTGGATATTCTCCATCCAGTTGAAGAAGGTCTTTTCCCAGGTCTTGGGCACGATCTCCACCGCGCCGCTGCGCACCGCCTCGATCGGGGCCTTGGCCAGCTCCTCGGCGTTCACATACCACTGGTCGGTCAGCCAGGGTTCGATCGGCACTCCGCCGCGATCGCCATAAGGCTGCTGAATCGTGCGCGGTTCGGCATCGTGCTGTTGCTCTTCGCCGTCCTTGTCCTTGGTGACGTGGGGGATCAGGAAGCCCAGCTCCTTCATCCGCGCCACCACGCGGTCGCGGGCGGCGAAGCGGTCAAGCCCGACGAATTCGCCGGGCACCAGGCCATCGGCGGTCTGCACCACCCGGGCTTCGGCATCGAACATGTTGAGCATCTCGCCGGACTTGATCCCGGCGCGCTTGCCCACTTCGAAGTCGTTGAAATCGTGCCCCGGGGTGATCTTGACCACGCCGCTGCCCAGCGCGGGATCGGCGTGCTCGTCGGCCACCACCTTGAACAGCCGCCCGGTGATCGGCTGGAGGATTTCCTTGCCGATTACCCCCTTGTAGCGTTCGTCCTCAGGGTTCACCGCCACGGCCATGTCGGCCAGCATGGTTTCGGGCCGGGTGGTCGCAACCTCGACATGGCCCGATCCATCGGCGAAGGGATAGCGGAAACGCCAGAAGTGGCCCTTGACCTCACGGGTCTCCACCTCAAGGTCCGAAATCGCGGTCTTGAGCTTGGGGTCCCAGTTGACCAGTCGCTTGTCGCGATAAATCAACCCCTTGTTGTAGAGATCGACGAACACCTTCACCACCGCCTTGGTGAAGTGCGGGTCCATGGTGAACTGCTCGCGCGACCAGTCCATCGAACAGCCCAGGCGGCGCAGCTGGCGGGTGATGGTGCCGCCGCTTTCGGCTTTCCATTCCCACACCTTGGCGATGAAATCCTCGCGGCTGTAATTGGTGCGCTTGTCCTGCCGCTCTTCCAGCTGACGCTCAACCACCATCTGGGTGGCGATCCCGGCGTGGTCGGTGCCCACCACCCACAGCGCATCCTTGCCGCGCAGCCGTTCGTAGCGGATCACAACGTCCTGCAGCGTGTTGTCGAGCGCGTGGCCGATGTGCAGGCTGCCGGTGACATTGGGCGGCGGGTTGACGATGGTGAAGGGCTGCGCATCGGGCCGGTCCGGGCGGAACAGGCCGTTCGATTCCCAGTGTTCGTACCACTTCGCCTCGATGGCGGCGGGGTCGAATGTCTTGTCGAGAGCGGTTTCGGTCATCGTCGGCGGCCTTTGCCAGCGCCCCGCCATGCTGGCAAGCTTGTCGCGACGGCGATTTTCCCGCACAAGCGGGGGGCGATGCGCGAATGGGCCGACTTTACCGCCGAGGAGGATGCCGAGGGCGCACTGCATCTGGCATTCACCGGCCCTCTGGAAGTATCCTCGGTGGGGCCGCTCGATGACCGGCTGCGCGGCCTTGCGGCGCCGGTGGCGAGCATCGATCTTTCCGCCGTGCCCGAGATCGATACCGTCGGCGCCTGGATCGTCTGGCGGCTGGCGCGCGATCACGGGGCCACGATCAAGGGTGCGGATGCCCGCGCGCGGCGGCTGATCGACGCGCTGCGCCCGATGCGCGATGACGGGGCGGAGGCCCCCGTGCCGCAGCCGCTGGGCCGCAAGGCGCTCGAGGAAGTCGGCGCGCAGGTTGACCGCTTCGCCAAGGGCGGAGTGGGCATCCTTGAGTTCTACGGTGCCCTGCTGGTCTCGTTCTGGACGATCTTGCGCGGACGCTCGCCGCTACGGGTGATCGCGCTGGTCCGCCAGCTTGAGCTGACCGGGGTTTCGGCGCTGCCGATCATCGGGCTGATGAGCTTTCTGGTCGGGATCGTGATCGCCCAGCAGGGCGCGGTGCAGCTGGAGGATCTTGGCTTTGGCGAGCTGACCGTCAACCTTACGGGGCGCATCTCGCTGCGCGAACTGGGCATCCTCATGACCGCGATCATGTTCGCGGGCCGTTCGGGTTCGTCCTTTGCCGCGCAGATCGGGACGATGAAGCTGACCGAGGAAATCGACGCGATGCGCACCATCGGGGTTTCGCCGATGGAAGCGCTGGTGGTGCCGCGCGTACTGGCCTCTGTGCTGATGATGCCGCTGCTGGGGTTCTATTCGGCGGTGATCGCGATCATCGGCGGGGCCTTCATTTCGACCATCACGCTCGACATTCCCTTCATGGCCTTTCTCCTTCGGGTGCGCGACGTGGTGCCGATGCACGACGTCTGGGTGGGGCTGGTTAAAGGGCCTTTCTTCGGCTTCATCGTGGCGATGGCGGGGTGCTATCAGGGGATGCAGGTCAAGGGCAATTCCGAGGAAGTGGGGCTGCGGACCACCATCGCGGTGGTTCAGGCGATCTTCGCGGTGATCGTGCTCGATGCCTTCTTCGCGGTGTTCTTCACCGAGGTCGGCTGGGGATGAGGGAAGGGGCCGACAGCGAATTCCCGATCGTGGTCGCGGATCTGTGCAACGCCTTTGGCGAGCATGTGATCCATGAGGACCTGTCGATGAAAGTGCGGCGGGGCGAGATTCTCGGGGTGGTCGGCGGATCGGGTTCGGGCAAGTCGGTGCTGATGCGCTCGATCATCGGCTTGCAGCAGCCGCGCGCCGGCTCGATCAAGGTGTTCGGTCAGGAGATGACCCACGGCCTGCCCCACGGCGATATCGACGTGCGCAGCCGCTGGGGGGTGCTGTTCCAGGGCGGGGCGCTGTTTTCCACCCTCACCGTGGCCGAGAATGTCGAGGTGCCGCTGCGCAAGTTCTACCCCGAGATCGGAGACGAACTGCGCCGCGAGATCGCGCGTTACAAGGTGATGCTTTCGGGTCTTCCGGCCGAGGCGGCGGACAAGTTTCCCTCCGAGCTTTCGGGCGGGATGAAGAAGCGCGCCGGGCTGGCGCGCGCCCTGGCGCTCGATCCCGAACTGCTGTTCCTCGACGAGCCGACCGCCGGGCTCGATCCGATCGGCGCCGCCGCCTTCGATACGCTGACCGGCGAATTGCAGGATACGCTGGGGCTGACGGTGTTCCTCATCACCCACGATCTCGATACCCTGCACGAGATCTGCGACCGGGTGGCGGTGATCGCCGACAAGCGGGTGATCGCGGTGGGCACGATCCCCGAGCTGCTGACGATCGATCACCCCTGGATCCAGGAATATTTCAACGGTCCGCGCGGGCGCGCGGCCGAGGCAGCGAGCCACCGCGCCAAGGCGATGGACAAGCCGCAAGGCAGGGGGGCATAAGGCGGGGCAATGGAAACCAGTGCCAAGAACGTCTGGGTGGGTGCGGTCACGCTGGGGCTGCTGGCGGTGCTGGCGGCCTTCGTGATCTGGATTGCGCGGCTGGGCGAAGGGCAGCAGCATTCCTATGACATCTTTTTCAAGCAATCGGTCGATGGCCTGTCCAAGGGTTCCTCGGTGACCTTTTCGGGGGTGCCGGTGGGGCAGGTCGAGGAGATCGAGCTGTGGAAGAAAGATCCCGGCTTCGTGCGGGTGCGGATCTCGGTGAAGGACGATGTGCCGATCCTGATCGGCACCACCGCAACCATGCAGGGCAGCTTTACCGGAAGCTCCAACATCCAGCTCGAAGGGGCGACCCGCGGCGCGCCGCCGATTGTCGAGAAGGGACCCGAAGGAGTGCCGGTGATCCCGACCAAGCGCGGCGGGCTGGGCGAACTGCTCAATTCCGCACCGGTGCTGCTCGAACGGCTCGCCACGCTGACCGAACGTCTGACCACGGTCTTTTCCGACAAGAACCAGAAATCGATCGAGAATATCCTCGCCAATACCGACCGGTTGAGCGGGCAGCTCGCCGATGCCTCGCCGCAGGTGCAGAAAGTGCTGGCCGATCTTGACGAGACGGTGGTCCAGGCGCGTCAGGCGCTGGCCTCGTTCGATCGCGCCGCCAGCAATACCGATCAGCTGGTCAATACCGAGGGCAAGGATCTGATCCGCCAGCTGCGCGCCTCGCTCAAGTCGCTTGAGGGCACCTCCGACGAGCTGCAGGGACTGCTGCATGACAGCCGCCCGGGGATGCGCCAGCTGTCCGACAACACCATTCCCGAGGCCGAAGCGGCGATCCGCGATCTGCGCGCCACCACCCGCTCGCTGCGCGACCTGACCGACCGGCTCAACAACGAAGGCGCCGGATCGCTGCTGGGCGGGCAGAAGCTGCCGGATTACAAGCCATGATGACGAAGGGGGGCACCGTGACTGGCCGCAAAGCAATGGTCCGCACCGCACTGGGCACGGCGCTGGCCCTGGCCCTCGGGGCCTGCGTCAGCCTGGGAGGCGGGGGCAAGCCTCCGGCCATGCTGCTTTCGCTCAGCGCCGCCGAAAGAGCCCCGGCCGGGGCGACCGCCAGCGGCAAGGTTGGCGATGCCGTGCTGGTACTCGAACCCGAGGCCGACCAGCGCCTGGCGGTAAACCGGGTTCCGGTGCTGATGGGTGGAGGGCAGGTCGCCTACCTGACCGATGCCGCCTGGGTCGAACGCCCGGCGCGGCTGTTTGCCCGGCTGTTGGCCGACACCCTGCGCGCACGCGGCGCCCGCCCGGTGCTGGAAGAAGGCCAGTCGGCCGGCGCCCCGGGGATTCGCCTTTCCGGGCGGCTTTCCGAGATGAGTTACGATGCGGCGGGCCAGGCGGTGGTTGTGCGCTTCGATGCGCTGCGGTCCGGCCCGGAGGGTCAGATCATCACCCGCCGGTTCGAGGCGGTGGTGCCGGGTGTGGGCGGAAAGGCAGAACAGATCGGCCCCGCGCTCAACCGCGCCGCCAACGATGTCGCCCGGCAGGTAGCGGACTGGATGGGGGGATAGCAGCGGGGAGTGCCTGGCACGTCCTGGCTCAACCCCGCCCTTTCCGTTCGTCCTGAGCTTGTCGAAGGACGCTGGCACGGCCCCCTCGGCAGGATTCCCATCTTTGCGCCGGCCCCCGCGAATGTCCTTCGACAAGCTCAGGACGAACGGAGACCGAAGAAGGGCTGCGAGCCGCATACGCTGTGCCTTGCTCAGCCCGCCGCCGCCGCAAACTCCATCGCTGACGCGAACGCCGCCAGCCGCCGCGCGCGCCGCGCCTCGGCTTCGCCGTCCTTGCCCCACAGTTCGGCCTGCCAGTCTTCCTCAAGATTGGCGGCATCCCACAGCGCCTGCGCATCGGCGTCCTGTTCCAGCGCGGCGAGGCCCACCACCAGCGAGGCGGCCAGCGTGGTCAGCGTGGTCAGCGCGGCAAGGGCGAACGGATCCTTCGCGGCCAGCACCGCTTCAAGCCGCCCCAGCGTGGCGGCGGGCTGCGGGCGGTGAATCACCCCGCCGATCCGCTCAAAATGGACATCGTAGCGCGCTTCGGCAGCCTTGAGCAGCGGCTCCCACACTTCGTCCTGGCGCGCGGCGAGCGGCTCCTCCGGTTCGGCGCGGTAGCACAGGGTATCGGTTTCGGCGTAGCGCAGCAGGGTGGCGATGGTTTCCGCCGGGGCCGGTGCGATTACGTCGATCGCATGATCGGCCATGTCGCGCAGCACGAAGCCCGCCGGGTCGATTTCCTCCCCCTGGCATTCCCATTCCGCCGCAAGCCGCCGGGCGAGCCCCGCTGCCGGGACGAGCTGGGGGTGCCCAGCCTGCGTCTTGACCCCGCGCCCGTCGAGCGTGACCTGCCAGAGCGCATCGCGCGCGGCGACGTCTGCATTCTTGTAGAATCGCTTCATTCGCGCGGGCTCTTCCAGCGCCGGGCCAGCCACAGCGGCACGAACAGGAATTCGGCCACCCCCACCACCACGAAGGGCAGGCCGATCTCCCCAGGCAGATCGAGCTTGCCCGCCAGCACCATCAGCCCGACCGCGGCGGTGATCGCCCCGGCCAGCCGCATGATCGTCAGCGCGAAAAAGCGCTGCCGGGCCAGATTTTCATCGCTCATCGCAGCAGTTCCACCAGTTGCAGCGGCGCCGTGGCAACCGCCTCCGCCCCGGCGGCGCGCAGCTCGTCCGGGGTGTGATAGCCCCAATCGACCCCGATCGCGCGGACCCCGGCGTTGACCGCCATTTCGATATCGTACTGGGTATCGCCGATCATCACCGTGTCCTGGGTCAGAGCCAGCGTTTCGGCCAGAGCCGCCTCGATCATCGAGGGGTGCGGCTTCGAGGGATGGCCATCGGCAGTCTGGAGCGTGGCGAACAGCCCGCTCAGCTCGTGGGTGGCAAGGCAGTGATCGAGTCCGCGCCGCGCCTTGCCGGTGGCAACGCCCAGCGTCCATCCCGCCTCGCGCAGCGCCAACAGCACTTCGCGCATGCCCGCATAGAGCGGTTCGACCAGCGCGCCGTTCTCGCGCGCGGAACGGAACGCCTCGCGGTAACAGGCATCGACCTCGCGGCGCAGGTCCTCGTCGGTGCCGGGCAACAGCAGCCCGATCGCCTGGGGCAGGCTGAGGCCGACCAGACGGCGCACCTGGTGCCGGTCGGGCAGGGGCAGTCCGCAGGCGGCAAAGGCCGCGTCCATCGCGCCGACAACACCCGCCTGGCCATCGACCAGCGTGCCGTCGCAATCGAACAGGGCCAGCTTCACGCTCATTCGCCCAGGCTCCGCATCATGTGGGCGATGGCCGCGGCGCCTTCGCCTTCCAGCCCGGCGGCGAGCCGTTCGCGCTCGGCGGAATCCTTGTTCTGGCTGAGCTTGATGGTCTCGCGCCAGGCCTGGACCTCCATCTCGAAACCGACGATCCCCGCCAGCAGGCTGCGCAGCCTGG
>JAKOWQ010000169.1 GCA_029781465.1 Pseudomonadota bacterium | reverse complement strand
CTCGCGCACGTTGCGGTTGATGGTCCGGGCGAGGAACTCGATCACGTCGGCAGGAACGTTGGTGGGCGAAAAGCGCTGCAGGCGGTGTTCCAGAATCGCGCGGCGCAGCTCGATATCGGCGGGCTGGATATCGGCCACCAGCCCCATCGACAGGCGGCTGAGCAACCGCTGCTCCACCCCGTCGAGCGCCTGCGGGGCGCGGTCGGCGGCGAACACCAGTCGCTTGCCCTCGGCGAGCAGCGCGTCGATCGTGTAGAGCAGTTCTTCCTGGGCCGACGCCTTGCCGATGATGAACTGGATGTCGTCGACCAGCAGCAGGTCGAAACCGCGCAGGCGGGCCTTGAATTCGATCGTCTGGTTCTGCCGCAGGGCCTGGACGAATTCGACCATGAAGCGCTCGGCCGAGCAGTAGAATATCCGCGCGCGCGGGTGGGCCGTCAGATAGGAATGGCCGATCGCGTGGAGCAGGTGGGTCTTGCCCTGACCGGTCGCCGCCTTGAGATAGAGCGGGGCGAATTGCGGGGTTTCGGTCGCCGCCATGCGCTGAGCCGCGTTGCTGGCCAGCACGTTGGCAGCGCCGGTAACGAAGGTGGTGAAGGTCAGCGAGGGATCGAGCCCGATCGAACCGATCCCGAACCCGTTGGTGCCCGGCCCGCCCATCTCCGCCGCGCCCATGCCGATGGCATCGCCCGGCTGCGCAGCAAAGGCGGCCTCGCCGCCCGGACGACGCGCGCCCTCGTCGCGGCCAAGCCGGATCCCGGCGCCCGCGCGGCGCCCGGGCGGAACCGAGATCCGCACGTTGCGCACATCGGGCCGGGCGATCTTCCAGGCCAGCGAGAGCCGGTCGGCAAACCGGTCCGCCACCCAGTTGGCCGAAAATTCGGTCGGCAAGTGAAGATCGAGCGTACCGGTTTCCTTGCAGAACGAGCCGAGCTGGATCGGCTTGATCCACTGGCTGTGCAACTGCTGGCCCAGGTCCTTGCGCAGGCCCTGGCTGATGTCGGCCCAGTCGGCCGCAAGATCGAGCGCTTCCTGCTCTTCGCGCAGGCGCTCGGATTCGCTCTTTCCTCCGGCGGGTCCGCTACCCCGTTGTCCGCCAGTCCCCATCCCGCTCACCTGAGGTATGCCCCCGAATCCAAAAAACTTCGCCAAAGCACCGGCCACCCCGCCCGGCGCACACGATCCCTTCGCCGGATGCCCTGTTCCGGCGCAAGGAGCGCGACTGAATGTGACCCCCTGGGCGAATGAGCGCCCTAGGACAGGGAGGGTTTTGGGACCCTTCGCAGGCAAGGGCAAGGCGCGTGAAGTAAAAAAAGTGAAATAATTGCCCTTGACTCACCCCCGCATGGGAGAATCCCGTAACACATGGATAACATGCTGTTAACGCGCCATTTTCGATTTTGCACCGACGCGAATCGCCGGATTCCATCGGCTTGCCGCGATGCAGCATCGTACGCGCCTTTGCGAAACGAAAATGGCCGGCGGAGCGCCCGCCGGCCATGTTCCTTTTTCGTCCCGTTTTCGCGCCGCTCAGGCGGGCGAATCGGCAGCGTCGGCGCGAATCAGAGCCCGGCGACGCGCTTTGTCAGACGCGAAAGCTTGCGCGCTGCGGTGTTCTTGTGAATCACCCCGCGCGCCACGCCGCGCGCCAGCTCGGGCTGGGCCGCCTTGAGCGCATCGGCAGCGGCAGTCTTGTCGCCGCCGTCGAGCGCGGCTTCAACCTTCTTCACGAAGGTGCGGATGCGGCTCATGCGGTTGCCGTTGATTTCGGCGCGCTTTTCGTTGCGGCGGATGCGCTTCTTGGCTTGCGGCGTATTGGCCATTGTCGTCCTTTATGCGGCTGCCTTCGCGCAGCCTCTAACAGTTGATTCGCGTGCAGAATCGCAAGAGCGGCCCCGGGCCTCCCCTGCGCGAAGCGCGGCCCTTAGCCTCGACCCTGCCAATCGTCAAGCATTCCGCTCATTTCTGGCACTTCGGGCAATACCAGGTACTGCGCCCGCCCTGGGCAAAGCGCTTCACCGCAGCGCCGCAGCGGGAGCAGGGCTGGCCTTCGCGATCGTAGACATCGAAGCGCTTGGAAAAATAACCCAGCTCGCCATCGGGGCGGGCATAGTCGCGCAGGCTCGATCCTCCGGCCTCGATCGCCTCGGCGATGACGGCCTTGATTTGCGGCACCAGCCGCGCGAGCGCCGGGCCCGAAACAGCGCCTGCGGCCTTGCGCGGATCTATCCCGGCGCGGAACAGCGCCTCGCAGACGTAGATATTGCCCAGCCCGGCGATGATCCGCTGGTCGAGCAGCATCAGCTTGATCGCCGCCTTGCGTCCGGCCAGCGCCACCTTCAGCCCTGCTGCATCGAGTTCCTCGCCCAGCGGTTCTGGCCCGAGCGCAGTGAAGGCAGGCCAGTCCCCGATCTGCGCGGTCTCGACCAGATCGACCGAGCCGAAGCGGCGCGGATCGCACAGCGCGAGCCGCGCGCCGCTGTCGGTTTCGATGACCAGGTGATCGTGCGGCCCCAGGCCTTCGGGCTCGATCCGCCAGCGCCCCGACATGCCGAGGTGAAAGACCATCGTCTGCCCGCGATCGAGATGGATCAGGCCATATTTGGCACGGCGGCCCAGACCGGTAACCGTGGCCCCGGTCATCACCTGCACCAGATCGGCCGGGAATGGCCGTCTCAGGTCGGCCCGGCGGGTTTGCACCCGCGCCAGCCGCGCTCCATCGAGCACATTGGCAAGGCCGCGCACGGTGGTTTCGACTTCGGGAAGCTCGGGCATCGCCGCTGGCTAGAAGCGTGGTTCGGCGCGGGCAATACGTTTCGTATTGCAACTGAAAAAATCCTGCGCTAGGCCTGCTGGCCCAATAAACCTCCCGGGAGAAAATTCGATGTCCTATTCGCTGCACCGCTCGGCTGTGCCGGGCTTCATCGCCATGCTGGGCAATCTCAAGGCTATCCTCGACAAGGCCGCCGCGCAGAAGGACGAGGCCGCACTGATCGAGGCGCGCCTCGCGCCCGACATGTTCGCGCTGGCCCGCCAGATCCAGATCGCCTCCGACGCGGCCAAGGGTGCCGCCGCCCGGCTGACCGGAACCGAGGCCCCGGCCATGCCCGATACCGAGGCCAGCTTTGCCGAACTCAAGAAACGCTGCGACAAGACCATCGCCTATCTCGAAACGATCGACCCGGCCGCCTTCGATGCCGGGGCGGATCGCGAGGTGGTGATAACCTTTCCAAACGGCGCGGGGATCCGCTTTGACGGAACCACCTTTCTGACCGGGTTTGCCGTGCCCAACTTCTATTTCCACGCCACCACCGCCTACGCGATCCTGCGCGCCGAAGGTGTGGATCTGGGCAAGGCCGATTTCCTCGCCCACCTGGCGCCGTTCATGTTCCCGCCGCCCGCCTGAGGTGGAAGTTGTTGTTGGGTGCGCCAATCGCCTCCGCGATTGGCTTGGCCCGGCCGGCCCGAGCGAGGGACGGATGTCCCGAGCGCACACAACAAGGACTCGCGCCGCGCCAAGCTTGGGGCTAAGGCGCGGGCCATGAACGATACGGTTTCCTTCGGTTACGAAGAGGTCAGCCCCGAGGAAAAGACCGCCCGCGTGGGCGAAGTTTTTTCCAGCGTCGCCAAGAAGTACGACGTGATGAACGATGCCATGTCGGGGGGAATGCACCGGCTGTGGAAGGACAAGTTCGTCCGCCGGGTCAAGCCGCAGCCAGGCGAGCAAATCCTCGACATGGCCGGCGGCACTGGCGACATCGCCTTCCGCCTGGCGGAACGCGGGGCGAACGTCACCGTTTCCGACATCAATCAGGACATGCTCGACGTGGGGATAGAGCGCGCGATGGAGCGCGGGCTGGACGATCTGGTCTGGTCGCGCCAGAACGCCGAGGAACTGACCTTTCCCGACCGCTTTTTCGACGCCTACACGATCGTTTTCGGGATCCGCAATGTCACCCATATCGACAAGGCCCTGGCCGAAGCGCACCGCGTGCTGCGGCGCGGGGGGCGGTTCTTCTGCATGGAATTCTCGACCACCCAGTGGCCGGGCTTCAAGGAAGTCTACGATCTCTATTCGCACCACCTGATGCCGCGTATCGGCCAGATCATCGCCGGCGATGCCGACAGCTATCGCTATCTGGCCGAATCGATCCGCCGTTTTCCCCCCATGCCCGAATTCGAGGCGATGATCCGCGCGGCCGGCTTTGTCCGCACCCGGGTCGAGCCGATCCTGGGCGGGGCCGTGGCAATCCATTCGGGGTGGAAGATTTGAAGTGACCCGCCCGGCAACGCACATCCTGCGCCTGCTGCGCTGGGGTCGCACTCTGGCGAGGCACGGCGCGCTGCGCGGGATTGAGCGCGATCACAACACCCCGGCGCAGGTACGCCGGCTGACCCGGATCGCGCGATTTGGCACGTTGCAGCCGGCCCGGCCGGACTATGCCGGGGCCTTTCAGGCAATCGGTCCGGCGGCGATCAAGCTAGGCCAGACCCTTGCCACCCGGCCCGACATCGTCGGTGACGACGCGGCGGGCAATCTGCTGCTGTTGCAGGACAGCCTGCCGCCGGTGCCCTTTGCCGCGATCCGGCGCGAAATCGAGGCCAGCTTCGGCAAACCACTGGAAAGCCTGTTCGCCAGCATCGAGGAACAACCAGTCGGCGCGGCCTCGATCGCGCAGGTCCACCGCGCGGTGACCACCGAGGGACGGACCGTGGCGGTCAAGGTGCTGCGTCCGGGGATCAAGGAAAAGTTCGGCGCCGATATCGAAACCTACGAATGGGCTGCCGCCCATCTCGAAGCCCTGGGGGGCGAACCGGCGCGGCTGCGTCCCCGGCTGGTGATCGCCAATTTCAAGCGCTGGACCCTGCGCGAGCTTGACCTCAGGCGCGAGGCCGCCTCCGCCTCGGAACTGGCCGAGGTGATGCGCGGCACCGAAGGCTACCGGGTTCCGGGGATCGACTGGGACCGGACCAACGGCCGGGTAATGACAGTCGATTGGATCGACGGCATCAAGATCAGCGAGATCCAGGCGCTGCGCGATGCCGGGCACGATCTGGACGCGCTGGCCGAGCGGCTGGTGCTGACCTTCCTGCGCCAGGCGATCAGCCACGGCTATTTCCACGCCGACATGCATCAGGGCAACCTGTTCGTCGAAGCTGATGGAACCATCGCGGCAATCGACTTCGGGATCATGGGGCGGATCGACCGGCGCGCGCGGCTGTGGCTGGCCGAGATTCTCTATGGTCTGACCACCGGCAACTACCGCCGCGTCGCCGAAATCCATTTCGAGGCGCAATATGTACCCAGCTACCATTCGGTCGACGAATTCGCGACCGCACTGAGGGCCGTGGGCGAGCCGACGCGCGGGCGCCCGGTGAGCGAGCTTTCGGTCGGGCAGATGCTCGATTCGCTGTTCGCGATCACGCGCGAGTTCGACATGCAGACCCAGCCGCATCTGCTGCTGCTGCAAAAGACCATGGTGATGGTCGAAGGGCTGGCGACCCAGCTCAATCCCCGGATCAACATGTGGGATGTCGCCTCGCCCTTCGTGCGCGAATGGATCCGCGACGAGCTGGGGCCCGAAGCCGCACTGGCCGACCGGATCCGCAAGGACGCCGAAACGCTGCTGCGCCTGCCCGATCTGGTCCGCCGGATCGAGGACAAGTTCCCCGCCAAGGGCGGCGCGCCCGATGCCCCGCCCCTGCCCGAGGTCGAGCTGGTGTGGAACCGGCGCAGCGGCACGCGCGGCTGGGCGGGCTATCTGGCGGCAGCGCTGGCCGGAGCAGCGGCACTGTGGGCAGGGCAGGCGCTCGGATGGATCTAGACGCGCTGATCGCGCATTTCTTCGAGACCGGCGATCCCGCCCAGCTGGGCGAGGCCGAGTTCGAGCGCGGGCTGGAACGGCTGCGGATCGGGTTCGGGGTGGAGCGCGAACCGGGGCGCCGGTTCGCGCTGTGGACGCTCATGGAGGCGCTGGGCGTGGCGCCGCTTCCCGCGGAGGCCTTTGCCAAGGAACCCGCGCTCAAGGCCGCGGCGGAGGACTATCTGGCAGCCGCGTTCCGGCTCGAACGGTTCGGAGAGAGTGAATGACCCGCCCCGCGGTGCTGTTTGTCTGCCTGGGCAACATCTGCCGTTCGCCGATGGCCGAAGGGGCATTTCGGGCCGAAGCCGAGCGCGCCGGTCTCGACGTGGCGATCGATTCCGCCGGAACCGCCGCCTATCATGTGGGCGAACCGCCCGATCCGCGCGCCCAGGCCACCGCCCGCGCGCACGGGGCGGAAATCGGGCATCTGCGCGGGCGCCAGCTGGTGGCCGACGATTTCGTCCGCTTCACTCACGTATTGGTGATGGACCATTCCAACCTTGCCAATGCCCAGGCGATCGTGCCGCCCGGTGCCGTCGCCCGGCCCCGGCTGCTGCTCGATCTGGTGGCCGGACGCGAAGGCGCCGCGGTGGCGGATCCC
>JAKOWQ010000166.1 GCA_029781465.1 Pseudomonadota bacterium | reverse complement strand
AGGATCCGGGTTGCTTGGAACTGAAGACATCATAGCGTACATCGGCAACCTGTAGGCAAGCGCAATCCTGGAGAGCGTTCCACATGGGATCGAAAGAACTCAAACAGGCCGGTTTGAAGGTCACGCTGCCGCGCATGAAGATTCTCGACATCTTGCAGCAGCAGGAAAACGCTCATCTGAGCGCCGAGACGATCTATCGCGCGCTGATCGATTCCGGCGAAGAGATCGGCTTGGCGACGGTGTATCGGGTGCTGACGCAGTTCGAATCGGCCGGTCTGGTCAAGCGCCATCATTTCGAGGGCGGCCAGTCGGTTTTCGAGGTCAACCAGGGCGATCATCACGATCACATCGTGTGCCTGGAATGCGGGCGGATCGAGGAATTTTGCGACGAGGAAATCGAGCGGCGGCAGCACGCCATCGCCCGGCGGCTCGGGTTCGAGCTGGCCGAGCATTGCCTGATTCTCTACGGGCACTGTATCCGCGCCGATTGCCAGCAAGTCTCCGCCCAGGATGGCGAAGACAGCGAGCCGACGACGGAGCGGGGGGAGCATTGATTTGCCGCCGTGGAGAGACGGGGCGCGATAAGGCGAGGACGGTCAGCGCGATGAGGTCCCGTTCTCCACCATCTCCCGCGCGTGCGCCAGCGTGCTGGCGGTCAGCTCCAGCCCGCCCAGCATCCGGGCGATTTCCGTAACCCGCGCGCTGGCATCCAACGGCAGCACCTGAGTGTGGGTACTGGCGCCGTCGGTCTGCTTGTCCACCTTGAAGTGCTGATGTGCCTGTGCCGCCACCTGCGGCAGATGGGTCACGCACAGTACCTGCCGGTTGCCGCCCAGCGCTCGCAATTGCCGGCCGACCACTTCCGCTACCCCGCCGCCGATGCCGCTGTCGACCTCGTCGAAGATCAGGGTCGGGATGCGGGCGGCGCGAGCGGTGATGACCTGGATTGCCAGGCTGATGCGCGATAGCTCGCCGCCTGAAGCGACCTTGGCCAGCGGCCGCAACGGTTGGCCAGGATTGGCGCTGACCTGGAATTCCACCGTTTCCAGTCCGCCGGGCGCGGGTTGATCCTGCCGTTCCAGGGCGATGTGAAAACGTCCACCCGGCATGCCCAGTTCGGCCAGCGCCCCGGAGACTCGTTCGCTCAGTTCTCGCGCCGCCGCCGTGCGCCGCTCGCTCAAGCGGTCGGCCTGTTCCTGGTAGACGGCCCGCGCCGCTTTTACGGCCTGCTGGAGTTCGTCCAGATGGGTTTCGCTGTGTTCGAGGCGGTCCAGTTCGGTCTCGAACCGCGTCCGCAGCGCCGGCAGTTCCTCGGGCGCGGTTCGATGTTTGCGCGCCAGTTGCAGGGCGGCGGCCAGCCGCTGTTCGATCCGAGCCAGATGGTCGGGGTCGAGATCGAGATCGCTCACGTAGCCGCGCAGTTCGCCGCCGGCTTCCTGAACCTGAATCAGCGCGGCGTTGAGCAATTCGCTGACCGGGGCGAGCCGGGGGTCCAGTCGGCTCAGGGCGTCCAATTCGCGCAGGCTCTGGCCGAGCCGGTCGGCCATGGCATCGCCGTCACCCTCGGTCAACCAGCCCAGCAAGCGTTGGCCAGTTTCCAGCAACTGGCTGGCGTTGGCCAGCCGTCGCTGTTCACGCTCCAGTTCCGCTACTTCGCCCTCCGCCAGGTCCAGCGCCACCAGCTCCCGCAGGTGATAGCGCAAGATGTCCAGCCGGGCGTCGCGCTCGCCGCTGGCTTGCCGCAGCGCGCGCAAGTCCTGCCGCAATTGACTCCAACTCCGGTAACGCTCCGCCAGTTCCGCCACGAAGCTTTGATTGCCGGCGTAGTCGTCCAACAATTGCCGTTGGACCTCGCGCCGCAGCAGTGATTGGTGCTCATGCTGGCCGTGGATGTCCACCAGCAGCTCGCCTAGCTCCCGTAGCGCCTGGGCCGGTTGCGGCACGCCGTTGATGTAGTTGCGCGAACGGCCGCTGCCGGCGATCACCCGGCGCAGGTGACAGTCGCCCTCGCCGGCTAGATCGTGTTCGTTCAGCCAGGCGCTTGCCGCCGGTAGTTGGCTCAGGTCGAACACCGCGCTGAGGTCGGCCCGCCCGGCGCCGTGGCGGATGACGCCGCTGTCGGCCCGATCGCCCAGCAGCAGGCCGATGGCGTCCACCAGGATGGATTTGCCGGCACCGGTCTCACCGGTGACCGCGGTCATGCCTCCCGCCAGCTCCAGCTCCAACTGTTCGACGATGGCGAAGTCGCGGATGCACAACTGGATCAGCATGGTGGAAGGACCCTCAGACGAAAGGCGAGGCTTCCGGGCTCAGGCCCCAGCGCAGCTTGGCGCGCAGCAGCTTGAAATAATCGTGGTTGATAGGGTGGATCAGCCGCACCTTGCGTTCCTTTTTGCGGATCACGATCTGGTCGCCCCGCTCCAGCGGCAAGCTGACCTGGCCATCGCAGGTTACCTGCGTGTTGATGGTGTTGGCCGCGTTCAGCACCACTTCGATGACATTGTCGGCGCCGACCACGATCGGCCGGTGGGTGAGGGTGTGCGGGCAGATCGGTACCAGTACCACGG
>JAKOWQ010000156.1 GCA_029781465.1 Pseudomonadota bacterium | reverse complement strand
CGGATCGACCGGGCCGACATAGTAGATCGCGCGGCCCTTGAAATCGACCGGCAGCGCCTCGCCCTTAGCCAGCATGTCCTGGATGCGCTTGTGCGCGGCATCGCGTCCGGTCAGCATCTTGCCGCTCAGCAGCAGCCGGTCGCCTTGCTTCCAGCTGCGGACTTCCTCCGCCGTCAGGCTATCGAGATCGACCTTGCGGGCGGCCTTGTCGGGCGTCCAGTGAACATCGGGCCATTCGTCGAGCTTTGGGGTCTCGAGGAAGCTTGGACCCGATCCGTCGAGCGTGAAATGGGCGTGGCGGGTGGCCGCGCAATTGGGGATCATCGCCACGGGCTTGCCCGCGGCGTGGCACGGCGCATCGAGGATCTTGACGTCGAGAATGGTGGACAGCCCGCCCAGTCCCTGCGCGCCGATCCCCAGCGCGTTGACCTTGTCGAAAATCTCGATCCGCAGCGCCTCGATATCGTTCTGCGGGCCGCGCGCCTTGAGCTGGCCCATGTCGATCGGCTCCATCAGCGCCTGCTTGGCCAACAGCACGCAATGCTCGGCCGTCCCGCCGATCCCGATCCCGAGCATCCCCGGCGGGCACCAGCCGGCGCCCATTTGCGGCAGCATTTCCAGCACCCATTCGACGATATTGTCGCTGGGGTTCATCATCTTGAACTTGGACTTGTTCTCGCTCCCGCCACCCTTGGCCGCGACATCGATCGAGACGGTATTGCCCTTGACCATGGTGACGTGGAGCACGCAGGGGGTGTTGTCGCGGGTGTTGCGGCGAGTGAAGGCCGGATCGGCCAGAACCGAGGCCCGCAGCTTGTTTTCGGGGTTGAGATAGGCCCGGCGCACCCCTTCATCGACCACGTCCTGCAACGAGCGATCGGATTCGAGCCGGCAATCCTGGCCCCATTCGACGAACACGTTGACGATCCCGGTATCCTGGCAGATCGGGCGGTGCCCTTCGGCGCACATCCGGCTGTTGGTCAGGATCTGGGCGATCGCGTCCTTGGCGGCCGGGCCCTGCTCAGCCTCATAGGCTTCGCCCAGCGCGCGGATGTAGTCCATCGGATGATAGTAGCTGATGAACTGAAGTGCGTCGGCGACGCTTTCGATCAGGTCTTCCTCGCGGATCGTCACCATGGCGGACATTGTCGGACTCCATCGCTGCGGCTTGTTTTCCGCCAGCCCCTTAGGCGCGCGCGGCGGCACCGTCAAAGCGCTTGGCGCGGACAAAGGCTTGGCCTAGAAGGCGACGGGATTGCGCCACTGTATTATTTGTGCAATACAGCGGCATCAAGAGGTTTCCAGATGACCGTTGCCGCTGAACGTATTGCCGCCGACCCAGTGATTGCCCGCAGGTCCATGATCGACAGCCAGCTGCGAGTCAGCGGGATCAACGAGGACTGGCTGATCGCTGCCTTCGCCCGCGTCGCGCGTGAGGATTTCGTCCCCGCACCCGCGCGGGGTCATGCCTACATCGATCGCGCGATCCCGCTGGATGGCGGGCATTCCCTGCCCGCGCCGCTGGTTCAGGCCCTGATGCTCCAGGCCGCCGACCCCCACTCCGACGACAAGGCGCTGGTGGTCGGCTGCGGCAGCGAATATCTCGCCACGCTGCTGCGCCCGATGGTCGCCACGCTCGACACGGTGAGCGCAGCCGAGGCCGCGGCCCAGGCCAGCGGCATGGGCCAGCACAGCCTGATCCTGATCGACGGCGCAATCGAGGCGCTGCCCGCAGGGCTTGCCGCCGAACTGGCCGAGGGCGGACGGATCGTTGCCGGACTGGTTGAGGGCTCGCTGACCCGGCTCGTGCTTGGCCGCAAGACCGCCGGCGCGATCGCGCTGCAGACCATTGCCGAGATCGGCATCCCGGTACTCGGCGAATTTGCCAGGCCGAAAAGCTGGAGCTTCTGAACATGGCACTGGGCAAGTTGCGCGCCGGATTGGCCGCGGGGATCGCGCTGACCGCAGCGCCGCTTCTGGCGGATGACCTGCGCGAGGCGCTGGTTCTGGCCTACAATACCAATCCCACCTTGCAGGCGGCGCGCGCGGCGCAGCGCGCGGTCGATGAAAGCGTGCCGATCGCGCGCTCTTCGGGTCTGCCCTCGGTCAGCGGCACCGCGACCTACAGCGAATTCCTCAAGTCAAGCTCGTCGAATCCGCTTTCGCCCGATCGCAACCTCGATGCCCAGGCCAACCTGTCGATGCCGGTCTATGCCGGAGGCGGGATCAGGAACTCGGTGCGCGGCGCCGAAACCCGGGTTCTGGCCGGACAGGCCGATCTGCGCGGAGTGGAAAGCGGCGTCTTCAGCCAGGTGGTCGCGGCCTATATGGATGTGATCCTGGGCGAAGCGGTCGTGCGCCTCAACCGGCAGAATGTGGGCCGCCTTGAAGTCAACCTCCAGGCCACCCGCGATCGCTTCGAGATCGGCGACCTGACCCGCACCGACGTGGCCCAGTCCGAATCGCGGCTCGCCCTGGCGCGCGGTCAGACCCGCTCTGCCGAGGCCAGCCTTACCGCCTCGCGCGAACGCTATATCCAGGTGGTGGGCAAGGCCCCGGAAGATCTTGTCTCACCGCCCGCGCTGACCGGTCTGCCCGCCAGCGCCGACGAGGCCGTGGACTACGCGCTCGATCACAACCCCGACCTGCTTGCCGCACGCGATCGAGCCCGGGCGGCCGGGTTCGATACCGCGGCGGCGGGTGCCGGGCGTCTGCCGCGGGTTTCGGTCTTCGCGGGCGCGGACTATTCCGACTACCTCGGCAGCAACAAGATCCCCGGAACCGTGCAAAGCACCTCGAGCGCGACCGCCGGTGTCCGGGCTTCGATCCCGATCTTCCAGGGCGGACTGCCCGCCGCGCAGCGCCGCCAGGCCCAGGCCCGCGAAGGCGCCGCGATGGAGCAGGAGATTGGCACCGAGCGCGCGGTCATCGCCAGTGTGCGCTCCGCCTTTGCCCAGTGGCAGGCCGCGGGCGAGCTGATTACCTCGTCGCAGGCCGCGGTCGATGCGGCCGAGCTCAGCCTTGAAGGTGTGCGGGCGGAAAATACCGTGGGCAACCGCACCATCCTCGACATCCTCAATGCCGAGAACGAGCTGCTCAACGCCCAGGTCCAGCTGGTGACCGCCCGGCGAAACGCCTATGTCGCGGGGTTCAACCTCCTCGCCGCGATGGGCCGCGCCGAAGCGCGCGATCTGGGCCTCGACGGGGGCGCGCTCTACGATCCGCAGAACAATTATGACCGGGTCAAGGGCGCGATCTTTGACTGGAGCAGCGATCCCGCCCCGACCGCGCGCGCCACCCGCACCGTTGACACCAGGGCCCAGGACGGTTCAGTTAAGGACAAGTGAATCGGGCTCCGATGGAGCCTTGCGCGGGGTATTTGGGCGATGCGCCACACAGGTGAACCTTCGGTCGAGGAAATCCTCGAATCGATCAAGAAAGTAATCGCGCGCGACAACCGGGTCAGCGCCGCCGATGAGCGCCGCGAACGCGAAGAACGCGGGCGCGACACCGACCGCAAGGGCGCGGACGAGGAAGACGTGCTCGATCTGGCCGCAATCGGCGCCTATGCCGATGATGAAGACGACGAGCCTGCCAGCGAATCCCCCCTGATCAGGCCCGGCACCGCGAATTCGATCAGCGAATCGCTGGCGGCGCTGGCCGTTCTGGCCGAGCCGGGCGCTGCTCCGCAGATCGTGCGCTCGGGCGAAACCTCGCTCGAAGGGCTGGTGCGCGAGCTGCTGCGCCCCGCCCTGGCAGAGTGGCTCGACAAGAACCTGCCGCCTCTGGTCGAACACATGGTGGCGGTGGAAATCGCGCGCATCGTCGGCAAGAAGGGCTGATGCCGCGCCCCGAGGCCGCGCTGCTCGATCCGGCTCGCTATCCTTTCTCCACCCGGACCACGACCCGCTTCGCGGATGTCGATCCCAACCGCCATCTCAACAATGTGGCGCTCGCGGCGATGATGGAAGACGCGCGGGTGCGCTTCAATGTCGGCCTCGGCCTGCGTGAGGCGATCCACCCCAACCGGCCGATGGTGGCAAGCTTCGGAATCGAATACCTTGCGCAGGGATATTTCCCCGATCCGATCGATGTCCATGTCGCGGTTGCGGATACCGGGCGCAGCAGCGTGACGATGGTCCAGTTGCTGACCCAGAATGGCCGGGCGGTAGCCTTTGCCCGTTCGGTGATCGTCTGCACCGACGGAGAACGTTCCGCGCCGCTGCCCGATGGCTTCGCGGCACAGGCGATAGCGTCGTGGGGTCTGCGGGGATGAGCGCCGACGCCGCTGAACTGGCCCGGGCCCGCGCCGCGCTCGCGCTGAACGGCGGCGAGGGCATCCGGCGGCACATCTTCCTCTGCGCTGAAGCGGAAAAGGGTGAGTGCTGTTCGCGCGCGGTCGGATCGCCGGCCTGGAAATACCTCAAGCGCAGAATCAAGGAGCTGGGGCTTGATCGCGAGGGCGGGATCGCGCGCAGCAAGGCCGATTGCCTCAAGATCTGCGCTGCCGGGCCGGTCGCGGTGGTCTGGCCCGAAGGGGTCTGGTACCATTCCTGCACTCCGCCAGTGCTCGAACGGATCATCCAGGAGCACCTCGTCGGCGGCCAGCCGGTCGAGGAATTCCGCCTCTATCCGGCGGAATCTCCCCCGCCGCAGCCCTGACTCGCCAAGCCGCGCGCTTCGTGGCATCATTCCCGGCAAAGCAAGAGCCGGGAGAGTGGCCATGACCGTAGCACGCCTGATCGAGGGACGGAGCGCCGAGGCAATTGTCGCCTGCGAAGCCGCCATGAGCGTCGGAGACGCGGTGAAGCTGCTGGCAGAGAAGCGGATCGGTGCGCTGCCGGTGGTTTCCAGCGGAATGATCGCGGGGATTTTCTCCGAACGCGACGCGGTTTACCAGCTCGCGGCGCACGGCCCTGCCATGCTCGACAAGGCCGTGAGCGAGGTCATGACCTCTCCAGCGATAACGGTCGGCCCGGACACCGAGGTGCTGGGCGCGCTGGCGCTGATGACGCGGCGGCGCATCCGCCACCTGCCGGTGGTCGATGGCGAGGCGATTGTCGGGTTCGTTTCGATCGGCGATCTGGTCAAATACCGGATCGAACGGATCGAATCCGAGGCCGAGGCAATGCGCAGCTACATCCAGAGCGCCTGACCCGCGCCTTGCGGGCGCGCCTGCAAGCGCCTAGATCGGGGCAATGGATGCACCCACCATGAAACTCAGCCCGGCGGCGGCGGCGCGGGTTGCCGCGATCGCGGCAAAGCAGGGCAAGCCCGCGATCCTGCGCCTCGCGGTCGATGGCGGGGGTTGTTCGGGGTTTCAATACCGCTTCGAGCTGGCCGAACTGGCCGAGGCCGACGATCTTGCCGTCGAAACCGATGGCGTCACCCTGGTGGTCGATCCGGTCAGTCTCGACCTGGTGGCCGGAAGCACGGTCGATTTCGTCGAATCGCTTGGCGGCGCGGCGTTCCGGGTGGAAAATCCCCTGGCCAGCGCGGGTTGCGGCTGCGGCTCGTCGTTTGCCGTTTGATGAAGATCGCCAGCTTCAACATCAACGGGATCAAGGCGCGGATGCCGCGCCTGCTCGAATGGCTGGAGGAAACCCGCCCGGCGGTCGCCTGCCTCCAGGAGATCAAGACCCAGGACGAAGGCTTTCCCGCCGACGAGTTCCACAAGCTGGGCTACCATGCGATCTGGCACGGGCAGAAGGGGTTCAACGGGGTTGCGATCCTGGCCGACGGTTCCACCCCGATCGAGATCCGGCGCGGGCTGGAGGGCGAGCCCGAGGACGAACACGCGCGCTACCTTGAGGCGGAGGTTTTCGGGGTGCGGATCGCCTGCATCTATCTGCCCAACGGCAATCCCGTGCCGGGGCCGAAATTCGATTACAAGCTGCGCTGGATGGAACGGTTGCGGAAGCGGATGGGCGAAATCGCCGCCGAGGAAGTGCCCGCGCTGGTGATCGGCGATTTCAACGTCATCCCCTATGACCACGATGTCTGGTCACCCGCGGCAATGGCCGACGATGCGCTGATGCAGCCGCAATCGCGCGATGCCTACGCACGGCTGCTGGGCGATGGCTGGAACGACGCGCTGGCCTTGCACAACCCCAAAGGCGGGGTCTGGACCTTCTGGGACTATCAGGCCGGGGCCTGGCAGCGCGATCACGGCTTTCGCATCGATCACGCACTGCTTTCGCCCGAACTGGCCGATCGGCTGGTGGCCTGCGGGGTCGACAAGGCCTATCGCGGCCGCGAAAAGGCCAGCGACCATGCCCCCGTGTGGGTGCAATTGCGCCGGGATTGAACGAACGAGCGGGCAGGCTCCGGGCCCGCCCGCTCAGCGATCAGCGATAGAAGATGTGGTTGCCGACGCGCGCGATCCGCGCCGCGCCGCGCCAATTGGGCGAAACCCGCGCGGCGTGGAAGAACAGTGCGCCTTCCACCGGGCTGTCCCAGCTGCCGGAATGGGCGATCTGCGCGATCGCGACCGCGTTCTTCCACTGGCGCGAAGCCTTGGGAATCGCCGGCATTGCGTTGTTGCGCACGAACGAGAACTGCGAGCGCTGGAACACCACGCCGCAATAGGAATTGGGGAAACGCCCCGACTTCGAACGCTCGACAACGACCCGGCCGACGGCAAGCTGGCCTTCGAGCGACTCACTCTTGGCCTCGAAATAGATCGCGCCGGCAAGGCAGTTAAGCTCACGCGAGAGCTCACCCGGCTGTGGCTGGGCGGCGACGAGCTGGCCCAGCGACTGCGCCTTGGGCAGTTCGATCGCGGGTGCATTCTGAACCTGGTCCGCTGCGCTCGCCTCGGCGGGGAGCGGCTGCACGACCGGCTGGGAAACCATCTGGGTAACCGGTTCCTGATTGATTGCCGCGGCCTTGGTGGCCTGTGCGGCTGCGCCCGAACCGTCGGCGCTGACAGCAATGGTAATGACCATGGCAGCTACTGCGACTGCGCTGGCCCGGTTGAGCTTGGTGCTCATTCTGGCTTCTTACTGTGCGGTGGACGAGCCCGGCGCAGGACAGGTCGAAGTAGCAGGCCAGGCCTGTTCAAACCCCCGAGCCGGAAATCCTGCCGGCTGCCCCCCGTCTGCGTGCTAGCGAAGTGGACAGAATCGCCCCCCGCGCCGCCTACGCTCCAACAAAGGTGGCGGGCCTATGATTTTGCACTGCAACAATGTCAACTTATCGAGTCGAGTAATCGGACGAGCCGTTCACCATTCGCGATATCCAGTTCGATAATCCACAGATCGGGATCTCGCGATGCTCTCTGTTCCAGATACGCATCTATTTTCTGTTTTATATCAATATCTTGAAACGAAACATTGTGCCACACACGGTGCCCGGAAGGGCTAGGCATACGCTCAAAAACCCGCGGATTTGTGCCATTTTCGGTCGCGAGAACAAGAATCGTCCCCGCATCGGCCTCGCCCTTGTTAAGCACCGCAGCGAACCCGCCAGCCTGGGCAGCTCCGCGCACCAGAGCGGTAATTTCAAGATGGGCGGGAAGGCGCGCGGTCAAGACCGGGCCGCCAACATCAGGCTGCGTCGCGATCGATCGAGTTGGCCAGCAAGGCGTAGAGCGCTTCGGCCCCGGGAGCTTCAGAGATCGCCGCGTGAGTCGCCTCGTCGCGCATCATCCGGCTGATCGCGGCCAGGGCATGGAGATGCGCGGCGCCAGCCTGTTCGGGCGAGAGAAGGCCGAAAATCAGATCGACCGGCATGCCGTCGGCGGCATCGAAGGCGACCGGGGATTCGAGGCGGAAGAACACCGCGATCGGCCTCGAAATCCCGGGAATGCGGGCATGCGGGATCGCGACGCCACGCCCAAACCCGGTCGATCCAAGCTTTTCCCGCTCTTCGATCCGCTCCAGCACCAGCACCTTGTCGAGCCCGTAGACCGCGGCGAATCGCTCGGCGAGATGGTCGAGAATCGCAAGTTTGGAATCGGCGTCGACAATCTCGACGGCTTCGGGCTGGAGGTTGAAAAGTGTCGTCATGGCAAGGCCTGGGTCCTCATAGCGGAGGAAATCGATTCACGGGACGGCATGCCGGATTCCCCGTTGCCTCTCCCTCCTCCCTAGTTGGAAAGCGCGCGCGCCTTTAGCCTGCGCATCATTTTGGTTCAACCCAGCCGATCGAACCGTCACCGCGCCGGTAGACCATATTGTAGGTGCCGGTGCCAGCGTTTTTGAACAGCAGCGCATTGGTGTTGCGCAGATCGAGCATCATTACCGCATCCGAAACGCTCGCCTCGGGCACGTCGACCCGGGTTTCGGCGATCACCACCGGCGCCTCGCTGGTTACTTCCTCGGCTTCCTCGTCGGGCTCGACAAAGACCGTGTAGGCCGCCTCCTCGATGCGCAGCGCGTGATTGACCTGGTCGTGGCGATCCTTGATCCGCCGCTTGTAACGGCGCACCTGCTTCTCGATCTTGCCTGCCGCCTGTTCGAGCGCACCGTGCGCCTCGTTGGCGCTGCCCGCGCCCTTCAGGATCATGCCCTGGGTGACATGGGTGACGATATCGCAACGGAACGCACCGGCCGGGGCGCGGTTGAAGGTGACCTGCGAGGAAATCGCGCCGGGAAAATACTTGTCGGCGATTGCCGCCAAGCGCTCGTGCGCATGGGCCTGCAAGGCTTCGCCGGTTTCGATCTGATGGCCGGAAACGCGAATATCCATGGTCTGCATTCTCCTTTTCAATCAGTCTCGAAACGCCTTCAGTCGTCCCACAGGGGCGCGGAAACCGTTTCGAGGAAGGCGGCATGGGCCGCCAGTTCCGCCTCGCTGGCCGCGTGCGGCCGGGGAGGACGGAATTCACGTTCGCGCACCGCCACCGCGACCGGCTGGGCCGTGATCTCGCTGCGCTCCGCAACCAGCGAAAGCCCGATCTGGCGCCCGCCGGTCAGCTCGACATAGACCTGGGCGAGCAGCTCGGCATCCAGCAGCGCGCCGTGTTTGGTCCGGTGGCTGCGATCGATCCCATAACGGGTGTACAGCGCATCGAGGCTGAGCTTGGCGCCGGGATGGCGGACCTTGGCCAGTGCCACCGTGTCGATCATCCGGGTGCGGCTGACCGGTTCGAGTCCGCACATCTCCAGCTCGGCATTGATGAAACCGAAATCGAACCCTGCATTGTGCGCGACCAGCATCGAATCGCCGATGAAATCGAGGAATTCGCCAGCCCGCTCGTGAAACCGGGGCTTGTCGGACAAAAAGGTGATGGAAAGACCGTGCACCGCCTCGGCGGCGGCTGGCATATCGCGATCGGGATTGAAATAGGCGTGGAAGGTCTGCCCGGTGGGCACACGGTTGACCATTTCGATGCAGCCAAGTTCAACCAGCCGGTCACCGGACCTGGGATCGAGCCCGGTGGTTTCGGTGTCGAAGATGATCTCGCGCATTGTCCCTTCGATATCGGCCCGCAAGCGGCGGCTGGCAAGGGGCGGGGGACTATTTTTCGCCCGGACGCTCTTCCAGCAGGGTCAGGGCGTGGACCAGCCGCTGCACCGCGTGGCGGGTTTCGGCGAGCGAGGTGCCGGTGTCGATCACATGATCGGCGCGGGCGCGCTTTTCGGCATCGGGAACCTGGAGCGCGAGGATCCGCTCGAACTTTTCCACGCTCATCCCCGGGCGCGCCAGCACCCGCTTTCGCTGGACCTCGCCCGGGGCCGAAACCACCACCACCGCATCGAGCCCGTGACGACCGGTCTTTTCAAACAGCAACGGGATGTCGAACACGATCAGCGGAGCATCGGCATTGTCGGCCAGGAAGGCACGGCGCATTTCGGCCACTTCGGGATGGACGATAGCCTCAAGCCGCCGCAGCGCCTCGGGATCGCCGAACACCGCCGCGCCCAGTTTCTGCCGGTCCACCCCCTGCGGCCCGGTGGTGCCGGGAAAGGCGCGCTCGATCGGGGCGACGCAGGCCCCGCCCGGTCCCTGCAATTCGTGCACCGCGGCATCGGCATCGAACACCGGCACCCCCAGCCCCTGAAACATCGCCGCGACCGCCGACTTGCCCATCCCGATCGAGCCGGTGAGGCCGAGGATCAGCGGCCGGCTCATGCGGTGAGCCGCGCGCGCAGTTCGGCATCGTGCTCACGCGGAGCAGGCTGGCCGAAGAACTTCTCGAACGCCACCGCAGCCTGGCCGATCAGCATCGCCAGGCCGTCGATGGTACGCAGCCCGCGGCCGCGCGCGCGCCGAAGCAGGTCGGTGTCGAGCGGATGGGTGACGATGTCATAAACGATGCCGCCGTCCGCAACGTAGCGCTCCACCGGCGGCATCGCCGGAAAGCCCGCCATGCCAAGCGACGAGGTGTTGACCAGCAGTTCGGCGGTGGGAACCTCTTCCCCCGGCGCAACCACGCAGCCATCAAGGCCGAATTCGGCCATCAGGGCCTCACCTTTCTGGGCACTGCGATTCTGAAGCGATACCCACCCGACCTTGCGGTCGGCCAAGGCCGCCAGGATTGCGCGTGCCGCGCCGCCGGCCCCGATCACGCTCACCACGGCGAAGGTCCGCTCGCCGAGAGGTTCGAGAAAGCCGGGCAGATCGGTGTTGTACCCGCCCAGCCCGGCGGCTTCGGGAACGACCGTGTTGACCGCCCCGATCCGCGCCGCCGCCGGATCGATGGCGTCAAGCAGCGGCATCGCGGCCTGCTTGTGGGGCATGGTGATATTGCAGCCCCGCCACTCCGCGTCGTCGCGCCGTTGCGCGAAATAGTCCGCCAGCTCATCGGGGCGCACATGGCAAGCCCGGTACTCCGCATCGATCCCCAGCTTTTCCAGCCAAAAGCCGTGGATCGCCGGGCTTTTCGATTGCGCGATCGGATCGCCGATCACCTCGGCATAAGGTCTGCTCATGCCGCCAGCTCCCCCGCCTCGCGCAGTGCGCCCAGTACCGGCAGCAGCGGCATGCCAAGCACCGTGAAGTGATCGCCTGCGATCTCCTCGAACAGCTGCACCCCGCGTGCCTCGATCCGGAACACCCCGACGCAGGCGGCCACCGCGGGCCATTCGTGATCGAGATAGGAGGCGATGAAGCGCTCGGACAGCGCACGCACCCGAAGCACGGCCAGCGCGGCATGGCGCCAGACAATGTGCCCGTCACGGGCCAGCGCGGCGGCGCTGTGCAGGCGCATCGCCTTGCCGGAAAAGAACCGCAGATGGTCGGCCGCTTCCTCTCGGCTGCGGGGTTTGTCGAACCGCCGCCCTTCAACCTCGACCAGCGAATCGCTGCCCAGCACCAATGCGCCGGGATGCCGCGATGAAACCGCCAGCGCCTTGGCTTCGGCCAGGGCCAGCGCGATAGTGTCTGCACCGGACTCGGCCAGTTCCGCTTCGAGCGCGCGTTCGTCGATATCGGCGGGAACCGCGCGGAACGGCACCCCCGCCGCCTCGAGCATCGCCCGGCGCGAGTGGCTTTGCGAGGCTAGCACCAGCATCAGGCCGCGCCCCCATCCTTGGGCGTGCGGAATTCGTTGTAGATGTTGATGATCGCCGCCGCGGCCTCTTCGATCGAGCGCCGGGTGACGTCGATCACCGGCCAGCCGTTGTCGGCGAACATGCGCCGGGCATATTGCACCTCGCGCGCAACCCGGTCCTGATCGACATAGGCGGTTTCGGGCGCCTGGTTGAGCGAGAGCAGGCGGTTGCGCCGCACCTGGATCAGCCGGTCGGGCGCGGTGGTCAGCCCCACCACCAGCGGGTGCTTGAGCCCGAACAGCGCCGGGGGCGGCGGGCTTTCGACCACGATCGGAATATTGGCGACCTTGTAGCCGCGCTGGGCGAGATAGATCGAGGTGGGGGTTTTCGAGGTGCGCGAGACCCCGGCGAGAACGATATCGGCCTCTTCCCAGTTTTCCCAGGAGACTCCGTCATCATGGGCGATGGTATAGTGGATCGCATCGACCCGCGCGAAATAGGCTTCGTTCAGCGCATGCTGTCCGCCCGGGCGGGCCTTGGGATTCTGCCCCAGCGCGGCGCGCAGGGCCTCGATCGCGGTATCGAGCACCGCCACCGCGGGCAACCCGATCGCCCGGCAGCGTTCCTCGAGCCGGGCGCCGGTTTCGGTGTTGGCCATGGTGTAGAACACCAGCCCCGGGTTGGCGGCGATTTCGCCCATGATCCGGTCAAGGTGCTGCTGCGAGCGGACCATCGGCCAGAAATGCCGGATCACCTCGGCCCCTTCGAACTGGGCCAGCGCCGCCTTGGCGATCATCTCGAGCGTTTCGCCGGTCGAATCCGACATCAGGTGAAGGTGGAGCCGGGACATGGAAGGTGCGCGGATGCCCTGTGGAAGATTTCCCGCATAAACCACGGGAGAGCGGAGGGGACAAGTTCGGCATGGGATTCGCTCCCCGCTGGGCGCCACCTTGGGCACGGCTTATGGACAGGTGGAAAGCCTTACCCACAGGCTGGGGATAGCATGGATAATCGCTGCTTGACCGCTCACCGGCACGAGTCGGCGATGGCTTGGCCCTGTTCAAACCGGGACAATTCGGGCAAGGCGCCGCTGTCCGCGCTATCCACAGGCCAACAACCTACAAAATCCTTTTAAGAATCTTATTTGTATTGGATTGGAATCTCCCGCGATGCCCGGTTTGCTCCTTCGTACCCTGCTTGGCGAGAACCTGCGGCCACGCCCAGTCTGGCTGATGCGCCAGGCCGGGCGCTATCTGCCCGAATACCGTGCCCTGCGCGAACAGAAGGGCGGGTTCCTGGCGCTGGTCTATGACAGCGCGGCGGCGGCCGAGATCACCCTGCAGCCGATCCGGCGCTATGGCTTCGACGGCGCGATCCTGTTTTCTGACATCCTGATCGTGCCCTATGCGATGGGCCAGGATCTGGAATTCCTTGCCGGGGAAGGCCCGCACCTTTCGCCCCGACTGGTCGATGCCGGGCTCGGTGCGCTCCATGCGGTCCCCGAGCGGCTGACCCCTATCTACGAGACGGTTCGGCTGGTCAGGGCTCAGCTCCCTGCGGACAAGACCATGTTGGGCTTTGCCGGCAGCCCGTGGACGGTGGCGACCTATATGGTCAATGGCGAGGGCAGCCGCGACCAGCATGTCACCCGCGAGCTGGCCTACCGCGATCGCGCGGCCTTTCAGGCGATCGTCGATGCGATCGTGGGTGTGACGGTGGACTATCTTGCCGGACAGATCCGAGCCGGGGCGGAAGCGGTGCAATTGTTCGATTCGTGGGCGGGGAGCCTCGCCCCAGCCGAGTTCGAACGCTGGGTGATTGCCCCCAACGCGGCGATTGTTTCGCGGATCAAGGCGCTCTTCCCCGGAGTTCCGGTAATCGGTTTTCCCAAGGGCGCGGGGGAAAAGCTTCCCGCCTATGCCCGTGAAACCGGGGTTGACGCGGTTGGGATCGACGAGACGATCGACCCGCTCTGGGCGGCCAAATCCCTGCCAGCCGGATTGCCGGTACAGGGCAACCTCGATCCGTTGCTGCTGCTGTCGGGTGGTGCGGAAATGGAAACCCAGGCGCTGCGGGTACTCGACGCCTTTGCCGACCGCCCGCACGTGTTTAACCTTGGTCACGGGATTGGCCAGACTACGCCGCTCGAGCATGTCGGCGCGCTGCTGGCACTGGTGCGCGGGGCGCGGGGTTAGGCTATGACCGTGCCATGCAATGGATGCTTGCTGTGACCTATCTGTGGCTCAAGGCCGGACACGTGATCTTCGTGATCTTCTGGATGGCTGGCCTGTTCATGCTGCCGCGCTATTTCGTCTACCATCAGGAAGCACCCGAGGGATCGCCCGAGAACGCGCTGTGGATCGAACGCGAGCGGCGTCTGCTCAGGATCATCCTCTGGCCCTCGATGGCGGTCAGCTGGATTCTGGGCCTGGCCCTGGCCCTGACCATCGGTGCGTTCAGCCAGCCGTGGTTTCACGTCAAGCTGGCCGCTGTGCTGGGTTTGAGTGCCTATCATGTCTGGCTGGCCGGCTATCATCAGGCACTGGCCCGCGGCGAACGCCGGCTCAGCGGCAAGCGTCTGCGGATCCTCAACGAGGTGCCGGGCATGGCCGCCGCGGTGATCGTGATCATGGTGGTGCTCAAGCCCTTTGCTTGATAAAGCCGTTCGGGGTGATCGTTCGTAAAGGAATTTTCGCATGTTCTTTCCTGTCCTGCTCGCGGCATCGGGGGTTGCTCCCGCCACCATCGAGGATGACCTGCACTGCGCCGCACTGTTCGCCCTGGTTGCCGGGATGAGCGAGGACGAGGCCAAGAAGCGCGATGTGGTCAGCGGGTTTCTCTACTATGTCGGCAAGCTCGACGGTCGTTCGCCGGGCTACGATCTGGAATCCGGTCTGGCCGCGCTGCTGACCCAGCCGGGCTATATGACCGAAGTGTTGCCCAAGGACGCTGATCGCTGCGCTGCGGAACTGACTTCACGGGGTTCGGACCTCGAAAAGATCGGTGAAGCGCTCAAGGGCCGCGCCAAGGGCTGATCCGCCTGCAGTCAGGTTTTGAACTTGCCCAGGGCCCGGGCAGGGCCTATGTGCGCGGGTGCAAACCGGCACTTGCTGCGGGAACCGATCCCGCCTGCCTATTCGGTCCGCTTTCTCCAAGCCCCATGACCGGCCGGCCAGCGCACGCATCACCCAATGGAATTTCAGGACAATGCATCTCAAGGAACTCAAGAAGAAAACCTCCGCCGAGCTGGTCGAAATGGCCGAAGAGCTGGGGGTTGAAGGCGCATCGACCATGCGCCGCCAGGACATCATGTTCGGTATCCTCAAGGAAGTGGCCGAGGATGGCGAGGAGATCATCGGCCAGGGCACGATCGAAGTGCTCGCCGACGGTTTCGGCTTCCTGCGCAACGCCGAGGCCAACTATCTCGCCGGACCGGACGACATCTACGTTTCGCCCAACCAGGTCCGCAAATGGGGCCTGCGCACCGGTGACACGGTGGAAGGCGAGATTCGCGCGCCCAAGGACGGCGAGCGCTATTTCGCGATCACCAAGCTGATCAGCGTCAATTTCGACGATCCCGAAGTGGTCCGCCACCGGGTCAATTTCGATAACCTCACACCGCTTTATCCGGATGAAAAGCTGAGCCTCGATACGCTCGATCCGACGGTCAAGGACAAGTCGGCGCGGGTGATCGACATCATCTCGCCGCAGGGCAAAGGCCAGCGCGCGCTGATCGTCGCTCCGCCGCGCACCGGCAAGACCGTGCTGCTGCAGAACATCGCCAAGGCGATCACCGACAACCATCCCGAAGTGTTCCTGCTGGTGCTGCTGGTCGACGAACGCCCCGAGGAAGTCACCGACATGCAGCGCAGCGTGAAGGGCGAGGTGATCTCCTCGACCTTCGACGAGCCCGCCAGCCGCCACGTCCAGGTCGCCGAAATGGTGATCGAAAAGGCCAAGCGCCTGGTCGAACACAAGCGCGACGTGGTGATCCTGCTCGATTCGATCACCCGCCTGGGCCGCGCCTACAACACCGTGGTGCCGAGCTCGGGCAAGGTGCTCACCGGCGGTGTCGACGCGAATGCCCTGCAGCGCCCCAAGCGCTTCTTCGGTGCGGCGCGCAACATCGAGGAAGGCGGCAGCCTCTCGATCATCGCAACCGCGCTGATCGACACCGGCAGCCGCATGGACGAGGTGATCTTCGAAGAGTTCAAGGGCACCGGCAACTCGGAAATCGTGCTTGACCGCAAGGTCGCCGACAAGCGCATCTTCCCCGCGCTCGACGTGGGCAAGAGCGGGACCCGCAAGGAAGAGCTGCTGGTCCAGAAGGACAAGCTTTCCAAGATGTGGGTGCTGCGCCGGATCCTGATGCAGATGGGCACCGTCGATGCGATGGAATTCCTGCTCGACAAGATGAAGGATTCCAAGACCAACGAAGATTTCTTCGCGACGATGAACCAGTAGGGTGTCCTTGCGCGCTCCCCGCCGCGCGGTGCTCACCGGCGCGCCGGGGGCGGGCAAGACCACCCTGCTCGATGCCGCAGCAGCGGCGGGTATGGCGACCTCGCCCGAAGTTGCCCGCCGGATTCTCAAGGCACCCGGCGGGATGGAGCTGCGCGCCGCCGATCCACTGGGTTTCGCCGAGGCCATGGCCGAGGCCCATGCCCGCGAGTTCGAACGCCATGCCATCCGTCCCGTCCCGGTGCTGTTCGACCGCGGCCTTGCCGACGTGGTGGGTTTTCTCGATGTTTCGGGGCTGGCCGTGCCAACGGCGGTCGATAAGGCTTGCCGCGAACTGCGCTATGCCGGGCCGATCCTGCGCGCGCCGGCTTGGGCCGCGATCTACACCCAGGATGCCGAGCGGATCCAGAACTGGGAACAGGCCGTGGCCAGCGACGAGGCGGTTACCGCGGCGTGGAAGCGTTATGGCTACGCTGTGGTGGACCTGCCGCTCACGGGAGTGGCGGAGCGACTCGAGTTTCTCAGATCGAGCCTTCAGCCCGCAGCCTGAAGCTGCGCCGCCATCAGTTCCCAGAGCTTGTTGACCGCCTTGATCGGGCGGACCATCACCTTGAAATCCCTGATATTTCCTTGGTCATCGAACTGGATCAGATCGATCCCGTTGATCGTGATCCCGTCAATCTCGGCGGTGAATTCAAGGCAGACGTTGGCGCCGTCGACCACTTCGCGGACATAGCGGAACGACTGGTTGCCCAGCACCTGTCCGGCCGCGGTCAGGTACATCATCACCTTGGCCTTGCCGGCCTGGGGGCTGTGGACCACGGGTGAGTGGAAAACCGCATCGTCGGCCAGCAGGTCCGCCAGGACTGCCGGATCGCTGCCGCCAGCCATGAAGGCATGCCACCGTGCCAAACCCTGATGCTCGCTCATCCTCGTCTCCGCTGCTTGCTTCGTCGCCACAGCCTCGCCTATGCGGTGGCAATGAGCAACCCGTTTCAGGCTACGATCGAGCAAGGCCTTGCCGCGCTTCAGGCGCGCGACATGGATCGCGCCGCCGCATTGCTGCGCGAAGTGGCGCAAAACGCCCCGGCTGAGGGTGTTCCGTGGATTGCGCTGTCGCAGGCGGAAATGGCGCTGGGCCATAACGATGCCGCCGAGGCAGCGCTTGAGCGCGAACTGGAGCTTGATGCGCGCGCGATCGGGGCCTTGCTGCTCAAGGGTCTGATGCGCGAAAAGGCCGGCGATGTCCGCGCCGCGAGCAGTTTCTATCAGGCGGCGCTCAACCAGGCGGCAGTGGGCGGGGCGGTGCCGCCGCCGCTCGCCGCGCTGGAGAGCCACGCGCGCGGCTATGTCAGCGCTGCCAGCCGCGATTTCGAGGCCTATCTGCTGAGCGCTGTCGGCAGCGACCTTTCTCCGACGATGAGCGAGGCGATCAATCTGCTGACCGGCAAGTGCCAGCTCTATTTGCAGGAACCTTCGGTATTCTACTACCCGGGACTGCCGCAGAAGCGGTTTTACGATCCGGCCGAATTTCCCTGGCTTGAACCGATGCTGGCGCTGGTCCCCGCTATGCAGGCCGAGCTTGCCGCTGTGCTGGGCGATGGAGGTGAGGGGTTTTCGCCCTACGTTCACCGCAAGCGCCACCGTCCCGCCCCGAATTCGCCCTTGCTCGACAGCCAGGACTGGACCGCGTTCCATTTCTGGCGCGATGGCGCGCTGGTCGAGGAAAACGCGGCGCGCTGTCCCGCAACGATGGAGGCGCTGGGCCATGCGCCCTTGCCGCGGATCGAAGGCCGGTCCCCCAACGCGCATTGGTCGCGCCTGCTGCCCGGTGCGCATATCGCACCGCATACCGGCATGCTCAACACCCGGCTGATCTGTCACATCCCGATCATGACCGCGTCCGATTGCTGGCTGCGGGTCGGCAACGAGGTGCGAGGCTGGACCCACGGCGTGCCGCTGGTGTTCGACGATTCGATCAACCATGAAGCCAAGAATGGTGGCAGCCAGCAGCGGGTGATCCTGTTGTTTGAAATCTGGCGCCCCGAGATCGATGAGGCCGACCGCGAGGCGATCGGCCGGATTTTCCAGGCGATCGGGGACTACGACTAGCCGATATTGCCTGCGAAAAAGGCTTCGGTGCGGCTGTCGGCGAGTTGCGCCTCGGTCTCGTGACGACGGTCGCCCATTTCCGCGGCGAAGCCGTGCGGCATGCCGGGATAATCGTGCAGCGTCACCCTGGGGTGGCCATCCAGCCCGGCGTGGATCGCGGCCTGGGCTTCGGGCGAGACGAACTGGTCATCCCCGGCGATGTGCAGCATCAGCGGGTTGGCGATGGCGTGGCTTTCGCCCAGCATGGTATCGATCATCACCCCATAGTAGCCGACCGAGGCATCGATATCGGTCCGCGCGGCCGCCATGTAGGCAAGCCGTCCGCCCAGGCAATAACCGGCGCAGCCGACCCTCGCGACCCCGGCCTCGCGCCGGATCCAGTGGATTGCCGCCTCGATATCCTTGACCCCGTCAGCCGGATCGTAGCGCTGGAAATAGCCGAAGGCTTCCTGAAGCTGCTCGGGAACGTCGGGATCGAGCTCCGCCCCCGGCGCGAACCGCCAGAACAGGTCTGGCGCGACGGCAAGATAGCCCTTTTCGGCCCACTTGGCGCATTTCTGGCGGATCCCGGGGTTGACCCCGAAAATCTCGGGAATGACGATGATCGCGGCTTTCGCGGTTCCGGCCGGTTCGGCAACGAAGGCGGGAAAAGCGGCGGCTTCGCCAAGGGCGGGGATCTGGACGGTTCGGGACATGACTGGGGCTCCGCCGATAGGGGTGTTTGCAGGCACCCTGACGCTTGGCGTGGACTTTGCCAAGGGGCTATGCCAGCTTCGCGCACGGGGAACCGGAAGCCGCGCCGAGGAGAGTAGAATGAAGGTCACGATCGAAATCGATTGCTCGCCCGAAGAGGCGCGCCAGTTTCTTGGCCTGCCCGACGTGTCCAAAGCCAACCAGTTTTATGTCGAGGCCATCGCCAAGGGGATGAAGGGCGCGGCCAATATCGACCAGCTGCAGGATTTCGCCAAGGGCCTCGCGCCGATGGGCCAGCTGGGGATGAAACTGTTCCAGCAGGTGATGGAAAGCGGCAGCGCCTTTGCCCAGGGCGCGACAAAGAAGAAGCGCGAGGACGACTGAGCCTTCGCGCGGGTGGCCGACACGATCTTTGCCTTGTCGAGCGGGGCACCGCCTGCCGCGATTGCGGTGGTGCGGGTCAGCGGACCGCAATCCGCCCAGGCGATGCGCACTTTGCTGGGCCGCGCGCTGCCACCGCGCCGCGCGGTCGCGGCGGCATTGCGCGATCCTTCGGAAGAACTGATCGATCGCGTATTGGCGCTGTGGCTGCCTGGTCCGAACAGCGCCACCGGCGAAGACACGCTCGAGCTGCATTGCCATGGCGGGCGGGCGGTGGTGCGGGCCGTGGAGCAGGCCCTGGCGGCGCTGCCAGGCTTGCGTGCGGCCCAGCCAGGAGAATTTACCCGCCGCGCCTTCGCCAACGGGAGGATCGACCTTGCCGAGGCCGAGGGACTGGCCGACCTGCTTGCCGCCGAGACCGAGCTGCAGCGCCGCGCGGCCCTGGCTATGGCTGGGGGGGATTTCTCGCGCCGGGTCGAGAGCTGGCGGCATGAGCTGCTGCGCCTGTCGGCCCAGGTCGAAGCCGTGCTCGATTTTGGCGACGAGGACGATGTTGGCGGATTGCCGGGAACCTTCGCCGCCGATCTCGCCGTGCTTGAGCGCGCGCTTGCAGGCTGGCTGGCGCGGCCGCGCGCGGAAGCACTGCGCGAGGGCTTCAGGGTTGTCCTGGCGGGCCCGCCGAATGCCGGAAAAAGCACTCTATTCAATGCTTTGGTTGAAAGTGAGGCAGCCATAACCGCTCCCGTCGCCGGGACCACGCGCGATCTGCTGACCCATCCGGTGGCGCTTTGCGGGATCCCGTTCCGGTTTGTCGATACTGCCGGTCTGGCCGAATCGCCGGGCGATGCGATCGAGGCAATCGGGATCGAACGCGCGCGCGGCGCGGTTGAAAGTGCGGACCTTGTGCTGTGGCTCGGGCCGGAAGGGGCGGGTCCGGTGGCCGCGTGGGAAATCGAGGCGCAGACCGATCGTTCCGATCATTGTCGTAAAACCGCGCCGCGCCACCGCCTTTCCGCGCTGACCGGGGAAGGAATGGATGGGCTGCGCGGCGATCTGGTCGCGGCAGCCCGGGCGGCGCTGCCGCTTCCGGGCGAGGCCGCGCTGAGCCAGCGCCAACACCGGCTGCTGGGCGAGGCGGTACAGGCGCTCGATTCGGCGGCAATCCTCGGCGATCCGTTGCTGGTGGCCGAAAACCTGCGCCTGGCGCGGTTGGCCTTTGACTCGCTGCTGGGACGAACCACCACCGAGGATATGCTCGATGCGCTGTTTGGGCGATTCTGCATCGGCAAATAGTGTTCCACGTGAAACATTGCTCGGCTAAGGGCGGGGCGATGCGGAGTTTCGACATCATCGTTGTTGGCGGCGGGCACGCCGGTGTTGAGGCGGCGGCGGTTGCCGCGCGGATGGGCGCGCGCGTGGCCTTGGTCAGCTTCGATCTGGGTGCGATCGGGGCGATGAGCTGCAATCCGGCGATCGGCGGGCTGGGCAAGGGCCATCTCGTGCGCGAGGTCGATGCCTTTGACGGGATTATTGCCCGTGCCGCCGATGCCGGGGCAATCCACTACCGGATGCTCAACCGCTCCAAGGGGTCGGCGGTGCAGGGGCCGCGGGTCCAAGCCGATCGCAAACGCTTCAAGGCCGAGGTCCAGCGCCTTCTGTGCGTTCAGGGCGACCTTGAGCGAATCGAAGGTGAGGCGGCGGCGCTGCGGTTCGCGGGCGGCGCTGTGGCGGGTCTGGAACTGTCCGATGGAACGGCGCTGGCCGCGCCGGCGGTTGTGCTGTGTACCGGAACCTTTCTGGGCGGGGTGCTGTTCCGGGGCGAGGAGCGGATCGCGGGAGGGCGGATCGGCGAGGCCTCGGCGCAGCGGCTCGCCACGCAGCTGCGCGAGGCGGCCTTGCCGATGGCCCGGCTCAAGACCGGAACTCCGCCCCGGCTCGATGGACGCAGTATCGATTGGGCTGTGCTGGAAGAGCAACCTTCGGATTGCGAACCGTGGACCATGTCGCCGCTTGGGGGCGGGCGTGTCTTGCCGCAACTGTTCTGCGCCATCACCCGCACCAACCCGCGCAGTCACGACGTCATCCGCGCCAATCTGCACCGATCTCCGCTGTTTTCGGGAGCGATCGGGGCTTCGGGGCCGCGCTATTGCCCCTCGATCGAAGACAAGATCCATCGCTTCGCTGACCGAGACGGGCATCAGGTGTTCCTTGAACCCGAAGGGCTCGACAGCCCTCTGGTCTATCCCAACGGTATTTCAACCTCGCTTCCTGCGGACGTGCAGCTCGCCATGCTGCGAACGATGAAGGGGCTGGAAAGCGTGGAAATGGCGGTTCCCGGCTATGCCGTGGAATACGATCACATCGATCCGCGCGCCCTGCGCCAGAGCCTTGAGGTGCGCACGATCCCGGGACTCTACTGTGCCGGCCAGATCAACGGTACCACGGGCTATGAAGAAGCCGCCGCGCAGGGTCTGGTTGCGGGGATGAACGCCGCCGCATCGGTACTCCGTCGCCAGCCCGCACTGCTCGACCGGGCCAACAGCTACATCGCGGTCATGATCGACGATCTGACGCTCCACGGCGTGTCCGAGCCCTACCGCATGCTGACCGCCCGGGCCGAATACCGCCTTCGGCTGCGCGCCAACAACGCGGCCTCACGGCTCACTCCGCTGGGACTGACGCTTGGCTGCGTGGGTGAAGAGCGGCGCAGCTGGTTTGCAGGCAGGCAGGATGCCCGCGCGCGCATCGAAAAAGCGCTGGATCGCGAGGTGACGTCCAACGCGCTCGCGGTAGCGGGCCTTCCGGTGCGAGCCGATGCCGGGCGCCTGCCGCTGCGCGAATGGCTGCGTTTCGGCGGGGTCGACTTGGCCTCCTTGGCGCCGTGGCTCGATGGCCGGCCGATCGCACCCGACCTGGGCGAGGAGGTGGCCGAAGATGCGGCCTATGCTCCCTATTTGGCGCGGCAGGAGGCGGAACTGCGCGATCTGCGTGCGGGTGAGGCGCTGCCTCTGGGGGATGACTTTCCCTATGCCGCGATCCCGGGCCTGTCGCGCGAAATGGTCGAGAGACTGTCCGGCGCTCGCCCGCAAACCCTTGCCGCGGCTGGCCGAATTCCAGGGATCACCCCCGCGGCGCTGGCTGCGCTGCTGGTCCATGCCCGCAGGCGTGCGGCATGATCCTGACCAGCGAAACCGAGGCGCGAAGCTGGCTTGAGGCCCTGCCCGAGTGGAACGTGACCGCGCGCGACCGGCTTGAGTGCCTTGTTGCAATGCTTGGCGAGGAGAACCGGGTGCAAAACCTGGTCTCGGCGGCGAGCCTTGAGGCCGTGTGGCTGCGCCACATCGCGGATTCGGCCCAATTGCTCCTGCATGTTCCACGTGAAACACCGGGTCCCTGGCTCGATCTCGGAACCGGTGCGGGATTTCCCGGCCTGGCCATTGCGGCATTGCGACCGGATACCGAAATCGTGATGGTCGAATCCCGGGCGCGGCGCATTGATTGGCTCGAACGCGCGCGAATCGCCCTGGGGCTGGAGCGCGCCAGTGTCGCGGGGATGCGAATCGAGCAGCTGCCTGCGCGGCCCTGCTGCGTCATTTCGGCACGGGCCTTCGCGCCGCTCCCCAGACTTCTCGAGCTATCCGCACGTTTTTCCACAAGGGCCACAACCTGGTTGTTGCCCAAAGGGCGTTCTGCCCGCCAAGAACTGGAGCAGCTCAGCGGTTGGCGGCACATGTTTCACGTGGAACAATCGCTCAGCGATGCCGAAGCCGGGGTGATTGTCGGCCACCTGGACGGAAAAAAGGGGAAAAAACCGTGATTTGCGTTGCGATCGCCAACCAGAAGGGCGGGGTGGGTAAAACCACCACGGCGATCAACATCGCCACGGCGATGGCCGCGACCGGCTGGAAGGTTTTGCTGATCGACCTCGATCCCCAGGGAAATGCCTCGACCGGTATCGGGATCGGCGCCAACGAGCGCGAACGGTCGTCCTACGATTTGCTGGTCGACGAGGCGCCGCTGCTGGAATGCATTGTTCCGACCCGAATCCCCGGTCTCGATGTGATCCCGGCGACGGTCGATCTTTCCGGAGCCGAGGTTGAGCTGGTCGCGGTTGAAAATCGCACCGACCGTCTGCGTCGGGCGCTGGCGGGGCAGGTGGGTTACGATATCTGCTTTATCGATTGCCCCCCTTCGCTCGGGCTGCTCACGCTCAACGCGCTCGCGGCCGCCGATACCTTGCTGGTGCCCCTGCAGTGCGAGTTCTTCGCGCTCGAGGGCCTGTCGCAGCTTCTCCAGACGGTTGAACGCGTTCAGCAGCGTTTCAATCCCGATCTGGGCATCGTCGGTGTCGCTCTGACCATGTACGATCGCCGCAACCGCCTGACCGATCAGGTGGCCGACGATGTCCGTTCGTGCCTGGGCAATCTGGTGTTCGAGGCCGTGATTCCCCGCAATGTGCGCCTTTCCGAAGCGCCCAGCCACGGGCTTCCCGCGCTGGTCTATGACCACTCCTGCGCCGGCAGCCGCGCCTACATGGCGCTGGCGCGCGAACTGATTTCCCGTCTGCCCGAACGAAGGAAGGCCGCATGAGCGACGATCAGATCATCCGTATTTCCGCCGCCAAGGGTGAAGGCGCGCCCAAGCGGCTTGGCCGCGGGCTGGGCGCATTGCTGGGCGAAACCCGCCGGGAAGAGCCGTTGGTCGCGCGCAGTGCTGCCTCCCCGGCCGAAGGCGGTACGATCCGGTCGGCTCCGGGGACCGGCATGGCGATGCTGGCGGTTGCCGACATTGTTCCCCACCCCGGCCAGCCGCGCCGCCATTTTGACGAGGCCGCGCTTGGGGAGCTTGCCGCGTCGATCGCGGCGCGCGGGGTGATCCAGCCGGTTATCGTCACCCCTAACGGGCCGGGTCAATGGCGGTTGGTGGCCGGCGAACGCCGCTGGCGCGCCGCCCAGCGCGCGCAACTGCATGAAATTCCAGCAATAATCCGCAATCTCGAAGAGCGTGAGATCACCGCTCTGGCACTGATCGAGAATCTTCAACGTGAAGATTTGAACCCGATCGAGGAAGCGCGGGCCTATCACCGCCTTTCCGAGGACGAGGGTCTGACCCAGGCCGAAATCGCCAAGCTGGTCGACAAGAGCCGCAGCCACGTCGCCAACCTCCAGCGGCTGCTTGCCCTGCCCGATCCGGTGATCGCGATGGTTGAGGACGGACGCCTGTCGATGGGCCACGCCCGGGCGCTGGTCGGCTGTGACGATGCCCGTTCGATTGCCGAGCAGGCCGTGACGCGCCATCTTTCGGTCCGTGAGGTAGAGCGCCTGGTGCGGCGCCAGGGCGGGGCCGTTCCGGTTAAGCGCCGGGCACGCGGCGAACGCGATTCGGCCGACGCGGCGGATATTGCCGCGGTGCAGAGCCATCTGGAGGAGTTCCTGGGCCTCTCGGTGCGAATCAACACCGATGCCGATCCACGATCGGGTTCGGTTACGATCCGTTACCGCACGCTCGACCAGCTCGATCTGATCTGTCAAAGGCTCACAGGCGGCGGAATTTAGGGCTTTTCGGGTATTTCCACCTAGCCGGAGATTAACAAACAGCCCCT